>CAYQBW010000058.1:0-9620 GCA_964415725.1 uncultured Planctomycetia bacterium | reverse complement strand
GTCCCTCCCCTCCCTGGTCCCCAGGCCTTCAACCCGGCCGGGAATCTTTCCTCCGAACCGGAACTCAGGGTAGGCCGTCACCACCTCGAAGCGGGCCTTGGCTCCGTCCAAGGTGAGGCGAAACCCCGTGGAGGGCTCGTAGAACTTCGTCACCCCCGGCCCGGCCTGCCCCAAGGGGACCAGGAGGGAAAGAAAAAAGAAGGAGAGGGGAAAACGGCGGTTACAGAAAAAGAGGCCGCGGTGTCTCATGTAGGATCTCCCGGGGAAAACTCGGACCGGACCGTTCCAGCCGGGAAAGGCTACCCTCCGGGGGGCGGGGAAGACAAGTCCCCGTCCCTTTCGTTCCGGCCGGGCCGGAAAAGGTTGGACCGCAACCCCATCCTGGCCAGGAGATACTGGGCGGAGACCTTGAGATTCCCGAAACCGTAACGTACGCTCGGCCAGAACCCGATGGAGGAGGCCTCCTTGAAATACCGGACCGGCATGGGGGCGTCGGCGATCCGGAACCCGAACCAGACGGCCTGCGCGAGGAACTGGGCGTCGAAGGCGAAGCCGTCGCTGTTCCTCTCGAAAGGAATGGTCTCCAGGACCTCCCTCCTGTAGGCCCGGAACCCGGAGTGGAATTCGCCCAGGTTCTGGCCCAGGCAAAGGTTCTGGACGATCGTGAGAAAACGGTTGCTCAGGTATTTCCAGGCCGGCATGCCCCCCCGCAGGCACTCCTTCCGGGACCGGATCCTGTTGCCCAGGATCACGTCGCAGACACCGGCCCGGAGAAACCCCGTGAAGAACGGGACGAGCCTGGCGTCGTACTGGTTGTCCGGATGAAGCATGACCACCAGGTCCGCCCCCCTCTCCAGGGCGGCCCGGTAGAGCATCTTCTGGTTGCCCCCGTAGCCCAGGTTCCGGGGGGTCTTCATGGCCTCCAGGCCCAGGCTCCTTGCCAGCTCCAGGGTCCCGTCGGAGCTGCAATCGTCGCCGAGAAGGATCATGTCGTAACTGTCGCGAGGGATATCTTCCAGGGTTGCCTGAAGGGTCTTCTCCGCGTTGTAGGCGGGCATGACGATCGCCACCTTGGGCCTGGGAAGGGAATCCTCTCGATCCATGACGTCAGCGCTTCCTGGGGTTTTTCAGGGCCCGCTCGTTCTCCAGGGCCTTCCGGAGCATCCGGCGGAAAGCCTCCCAGGTCTTCTCCAGGGGGCTTCCCGGCCCGGGAGGCCGGGCGGACCGGAGCACCCGGGCCGCCCCCTCGGGATCGCCCGACCAGTAGAGCCCGCAGGAGACCATGAGAGCTTTTTCGGCTTCCAGGGGCCCTTTTCTCATTTCATTCTCCAGGATGGCCTTGGCCCGGGCGACGGATTTTCCCTGGAGAAGCAAAAGAACCAGCAAGCTCTCCCGCTCCCCGGGAGGCGCTTTCTCCATGAGTTTCAGGGCTCTCTCCATCTCCCCCCGGGCCGCCAGTTCCCGGGCCGCCAAGGACCAGTCCACTTTCCGGGCCTTGCCCCGGCGGATCCGGCCGAGAGCGGCCAGCAAGGCCCCAAGCCTTTCCCGGGAAGGGCCGGCCGGAGCCGAATCCAGGGCGCGGCGGGCTTCTTCCAAGTCCCCCCGGGCGATCCAGGCAAGGCACAGGTCCCCCCACGCCCGGCCGTCGCCGGCCCGGGCGGCCCGGCGGAAATCGCCGGGTCTCACCCGGAAGACGAGCCAGGCGGCGGCGTAATGGTCCACAGGCTCGAACCGGCGGACCCAGTGGTAGGTCCGCCCGGGTCTTTCCGGATCGGGGGGTTGGAGCCAGGGCGCGTAGCCCGCCAGGAGCCCGAAGCGGGGCCCGTCCCAGGGGCCCAGGGCCGCAAGGCCGGGATGGCGGGCCTTCAAGGCGGCCAGGCCCTCCTCCCTGTCCTGGCCCCAGTCGCAGTTGGAATCGGCGAAAAACCTCCACCCTCCCCCGGGCCCGCCGGCAAGCTCGTTGAAATACCCGAGAAAGTGGGGATAGACCGCGAGAGAGGAGAAGGCCGCCCAGGCGAGAAGCAGGGGAGTCATGACCCGGCGGAGGGTTGGTCCCCGGGAAAGGGAACCGGCCCATCCGCCCGCCCGGATCATCACAAGGGGCAAGAGGGGAAGCACATACCGGATCCCGATTTTCAGCTTGCCCGTCAAGGTCACGGCGGCGAGAAGGAAGAGTCCCGGCCCTTCCAGGACGAGCCAAAGCGCCGGCCCGCCCCGGGAGGCCCGGCGCCCGGCCGCGGCCAGGGCCAGGACCAGAAAGGCCCAGGTCGCGACAGGAACCTTGAGCAGGAGGGAGAGGGGATAGTAGAGGAAGAAGACCGGGTGGGGAGCAAGGTATCCCAGGAAGGCCCCGTGGAACCGGGCGGCCGCCGCCTTCTGGTAGTCCGCCCCGAGCACCAGGGGTTCCGGAAGCAGGCCCAAAAGATTCCTGATCCCCGGAATCGAGGAGAGGGCCTTGAAAAGCCCCGACTGGAGATCCCCGGTCCGGCCGGTTCCGAAAAGGGGCGCCTGGAAGAGGTAGGCCGCGTGGAGAAAGAAGAGGGCCGCCCCTCCCGCAAGGACGAGGGAGAGAGCGGCCAGGCCCCACCGGGAGGGAGCCCTCCTCCGGCGGTTTCCGCCGCCCAGGGGAGAGAGATCCCCGCCGCGGACCAGGACGGCCAGCGCGGGCAGGGGAAGGAAGAGCGCATGGACGAAGGCCAGGTACTTGGTGGCCAGCGCGAGCCCCAGGGCCGCCCCCCAGGCCAGGAGGCGGAAAAGGGAGGGCCTCTTCAGCCAGCGCCAGAAAAGCCACAAGGTGAGGCACGTGAAAGCCGTCCAGGCCAGGTCGGCGCCGATCAAGGGACCGTAACCGAGGAGCATGGGGCTGATCGAAGCGAGGAAAAGAGAGAGGAGGGCGCCCTTTCGCCCCCAGGCCTCCCGGGCCCAGGCCCAGAGGACCAGCAGGAGAAGCAGGGAGAAAGGAAGCAGGCCCAGCCGGGCCCGGAGACGCAAGGCATCCAGGTCGGCCGGGTCGATCCGCCCGGCGAACGCCTGGGACGCAAGCAGCGGGAGGGGACCCTGGAGGCGTTCCTGGAGGGTGGACCAGCGCGACCCCTGGACCAGGGCCCGGCCCGCCAGCAGGTAGGCCGGCTCGTCCACCGTATAGGGAACCCTCCGGGCCAGGAGCCCCAGCAGGACCATGTGGAGGAGGATGAGCAGGCACGCCGCGGCCGGGATCCAGGCGGCCCGTCCCGGCGTCTTTTCCCCGGGAGCCTTCATCCCTTGAGCACGGAGAGGGGCCGCATGCGGGCCACGGGCCTGGCCAGTCCCGCCCCGGCCACCACGCGGATCACCTCGTCGATGTCCTTGTAGGCCGCCGGGGCTTCCTCCTTGATGGTCCTCTTGTCCTCGCAGATCAGGAGAATCCCTTCCATGGACCGCCGGAACTCCTCGTCCGAGACGGCGGCCTCGCCCTTGGCCCGGCCTCTCCTGTCCCTGCCCGAGGCGGCGGAGCGGGAGAGGACCCGGCCGGCCCCGTGGTTCACCGAGTAGAGGCTCTCCTCCGCTTTGGGCCCGGGAAGCAGGAGATAGGAGGCCGTGCCCATGGAGCCGGGGATGATCACGGGCTGGCCGATGTCCTCGTAGGGCGTGCCTTTCATCCGCTGGGACGGAAACGCACGGGTTGCCCCCTTGCGGTGGACGTAGAGAAGCTCGCCGCCGTGTGTTTCCTCTTTGAGAATATTGTGGGTCACGTCGTAGACCAGGGGGAGTTCCGCCGAAGGGTCGGTGTAAAGGCGAACTTCCCGGCGCACCAGGCAGGCCAGGACGTGCCTGTTGGCGTAGGCGAAATTGGCGGCGGCGTTCATGGCGCCGAGATACCGCCTTCCCCTCCCGGAGCCGGCCTCCAGGGCGGCCAGGCCTCCCGGGCCGGCGGTGTGCTTTCCCTTGCCCGCCCTGGCCAGGCGCATGTAGTCCGAGGCCACCTGGTGGCCCAGGCCCCTCGAGCCGGAGTGGATCATGAGGGTGAGGGCACCTTCCTCGATTCCCAGGCGGCGGGCCGCCTGGCCGTCCAGGACCTTCTCCACTTCCTGGAACTCCAGGAAGTGGTTTCCTCCTCCCAGGGTCCCCAACTGGAACCGCCCCCTCTCCTTGGCGGCCGGGGAAACCGCCCCGGGATCGCCGGGGAGGGAGCCCCGGTCCTCCAGGAAGGGGACGTCCCTTTCCATCTCCTCCCGGTCCCAGGCGGGAAAGCGCTCCCCCAGCTCCCCGGCCACGGCTTGGAGCCCGGGCACCCCCCGGGCCAGGACTTCTTCCAAGGCCCCCACGCTCACCTTCAAGTTCCGCTTTCCCTCTCCCAGCGGCACGGCCCGGCCCACGGCCCGGGTCACAGCCTCCAGGGGAAACTCCCGGGCCTTGAAGGGAGTCCTGAGCAGGCGCATCCCGCAATTGATGTCGTAGCCCACCGCCGCGGGCACCAGGTGGGACCGGGAGGCCAGGACGCACCCGATGGGGACCCCGAAGCCCACGTGGATGTCGGGGGTGGCCAGGACCCGGACCACACCGGGGACGCAGGCGGCGTTTTCCAGCTGGACCAGGGCCTCCTCCTCGATGAGGAGCGATTCCCCCGCGTAGACCAGGGCGTCCACCTTCATCTCCCCCCGCCGGGGGAGGAGAAGCCGGTAGGGATCCAGTCTCTGGAGATTGGCGCGCATGGAAAAAGCCTAATTCCCCGCGGCCCAAACCTGAAGTGCCTCTTCTCGAAACATGGAAAGGGCGTTTCCCCAAGGCGGATTCTTTCCGGATCCGCCGGACCATCATCCTCCGGCTATGCTTCTGCCGGTGATCGTCCTCCTGGATCCCGGCTTCTTCCACCGCCTCCACCGGGATTCCATCACATTCCCCAGGAACTTCCAGACCCTTCAGGGCCATGGTGGAACCAAGAATCATCCTTCTTTTCGCTCCCCCCGGGGAGCCCCATGAAGACCTGGCCCGGCTGGCCCGGGCCTGGGGATTCACCCTCCGGCGGATCTCCACCCTGGAAGCCCTGGAGCGCACCCTGGCCCAGGGGCGGTTCGACCTCCTGATCCGTCCCTCCAGACGGGCGGCGGCCCTCTTCCTTGAGGCCCACCCCTTGCTTTCCGAACCTCCCCCTACCCTGGCGGAGGTGGAAAAACGCCACATCCTGCGGGTTCTCGCGGCCACCGGGGGAAACAAGGCCAAGGCCGCCCGCATCCTGGACGTGGACCCCAAGACCCTCTACAACAAGCTCAAGCGCTACCGGAGCGAAGAGGCCGCCGGGAGGCGGAAGGAAGGGGAAAACCCACCCCAGGCCGGGGGGGTGGCCGGATGGAGCCCGATCCAGTAGGCTTCCCTTGATCTTTCCCCTTCTTTCCCCAAGGAGGGAGTCCCGGCTTCGAACAGGAACGCGGGACGGATCTCGTCCTGTTTGAAATTTCATTCTTTTTTCACCGTTTCTCCACGATCCCCGGGGGACATTCCCCCTCGATAGCGAAGAACCAAACGGAGGCCCGAAACCCATGAACCACAAGACCGCTCTTCTCGCCCTGGCCCTCCTGGCCGCACCTCCCCTTGCGGCCCAGGACGACATCTTCATCTACGTGGGCTACGCCGGCACGCCGCCCAAGAACTCCGTCCCCATCACCAGGATCCTGGACGTGGACGGAAGCGGCATCATGGAGCCGTCAAAGGAATTGTTTGCCTTCCAGCGCAAGTTTTTCTCCGTAAAGACGGGGTATTCCTTTCTGACGGATCTCACTTACACGGTGGAAAACGGAAGGATCGTGTTCTTCTCCACCGACAGCGGCGGATCCAAGACCGGCGAGTGTTTCCTGGTCCGCTCGGTGGACAAAAACGGCGACGGCGTCATCCAGGACAAGGAGACCAAGGTCTGGGCGGACTTCGGCAAACCCTCCACCTTCGGGTATTCGCCGGACAGCGCCGTCGTCCTGAAAGACGCGAAGGGCAACTCCGTGGTCTACACGGCCCACGACGCCTCGGGGCTCGCCGGCATCTGGAGGTCCGTGGATCTCAACGGCGACGGCGACGCCCTTGACCCCGGCGAGACCAAGGTCTGGGCCAACAAGGCCAGCGCCCTCAAGGTCCCCGCCTCGGGCGGCCCGGTCACCTTGAACATCGACGAAGTCAACGTGGTCCGGCCCGACCCCACGGGGGGCTTCCTGGCCTGGAGCTCGGCCTACTACAAGTCCCTCAAGAACGACTCTTTCGTTTGGCTGGGCTTCAAGGAGAAGCAGGGGAAAATCGTCCCGCGCAACTTCTTCAACCCTTCCGCCCTGAACAAGCTGGACCGCAACGTGGATTTCGCTTCCGGCGCCATCGTGGACATCGACATCACCTGGGTGAGGGGCTCGAATAAATACAACTTCAACGATCTCCACCTCCTCGCGGTCGTCCCCAAGGGCTTCGGCGGAAAGGACGTCTACTACTTCGCCACGGGCTACGGCGCCAAGAGAAGCTTCGGTGACAAAAACAAGGCCGGCCAGAAGGTCTCGGGCCTGGTCTTTCGCGCCATGGACCTGAACGGCGACGGTGACCTCAACGACAAGGGAGAGGTCAACCTCTTCTACAACGGCTCGGGCGCGCCCCTCCCGGGCGGCCAGCTCGTCAAGACCGTCAAGCCCGCCTCCTACTACGACCACCTCCAGCAGACCAACGTCACCGTCTGCGACTGGATCGAAGGCATCTCCGCCGTGGGAGATACGATCTACCTGATCCACGACCAGAACGGCGGCGGCCAGGACGCGGTCCTCATGCTCAGGGACAAAAACCACAACTTCCGGATCGACACAGGCGAGGTGACGGAGATCTTCTGGGTGCCCAAGCCCTATCCCCCGGTTTACTCCAGCCAATACGGACCCTACGTCAACGGCATCCTGGCCCTTCCCAAGGGCCTCATCCCCGAGCCCCAGCCCAAGGGCGTCCAGCCCTACGGCAGGGGCTGTCCCGGCTCCACGGGCCTCTGGCCTCTGGCCTGGACCCACGGCGGCGCTCCGGCCCTGGGGAACTCCAAGTTCCAGGCACGGATCTCCCGGGGCCTCCCCTCCTCGACGGCCCTTTTCCTTTTGGGTTACAGCAACACCAACTTCACCGGCCTGGGCAAACTGCCCTTCCCCCTGGATTTCCTGGGGATGAAGGGTTGTTTCCTGAACACCAACATCATCATGGGCTTCACGGCCTCCCTCGATTCCAGCGGCCAGGGAGGGGTTCCCCTTCCCATCCCCTCCAACACGGCGCTTCGGGGGGCTTCCCTCTTCGGCCAGTTCCTGGCGGTGGACCCCAAGGCCAATCCCGGCGGGCTCACCTCCACCGACGGGATCCAGGTCACGATCCAATAGCCCGCCGCCGGCCCAAGGGGTCCCCGGCCCGGGGGCCCCGCGGAAAGGCCCCGGGAGAGCCCTTTCTCCCGGGGTTTGCCTTTTTTGGGAGGTCCCGGTAAAATGGGTTTTTCTTTATTTATTCACAGGGTCCCGACCAACGGCTCCCCTCCGGGAGGATCCCCGGGGAGGGCCGCATTCGAGACAAGGAAATAAGAACATAAGACAGAGGAGGTTCCGGAGTGGTCAAACTGGGTCACTGCGGGGGCCGTTTGATTCGCACCGAGCTGGAGGCGGAGATCTGCGAGATCCTCAACGATCTAGGCGTGGCCCACGCCCATACGCCCCGGCATTTCGAAGTCCACCTGGAAGACGGCAAGGTGGCCGCCTACAGCCCGGACATCGTGGTCCGGGGCCGGGGGCGGGAAGGCAAAACCGTCGTCTTCGAAGCCATCAAAAACCACCGGGATCCGGACATTCCCAAGGTGGCGGCTTTCAGGCGGCAATACGGCCAGGAGTTCTACGTAATCCTGGTGGGAAAGGAAGACCACCTGGACAGGGTTCCCTTGGAGAGCTTCGACGAAGCCTGCCCCAGGGAGTCCCTCCAGGTCTACCTTCACCGGATGGCCGACTGAGACCCGGCTACGAATAGCGGTTGTTGAGCGCCCGGCCCGTCCACTCCCGGCCTGGAGGTAGAAGGATGTTTTCGATTCCCTTTGCCGCGAGACTTCTCGCCCTTTTCCTGCTCCTCTCCTCTTCCTCCCTTTTCGGAATGCCGGAACCGGACGTCATCCACCTCAAAGAGGGGGCCAAGGTGGAAGGCCGGATCCTGCGGGAAAACGACAAGGAGGTGGTGATCCTCACCTCCACGGGCGAGATCTCCATTGCCCGGGAGAGAATCCGGAAGATCGACCGGTGCCCCTGGGCGGTGGACGTCTTCGAGAAGATGTGGGCCCAGGTGGACAGGAAGGACGAAAAGGCCCTTCTCGAGCTTTTGGACTGGTGCCTGGACCCGGACCGGGCCTCCCAGCTCCGCGCCCAGGCCAGGAAGGTGGCCCGGCGCATCGTCAGGCTCGACAGAAACAACGAGAAGGCCCGGAAGGTGCTGGGCCAGGTCAAATACAAAAACCGGTGGGTTTCCAAGAGGGTCTACAGGGAACTCAAGGAAAGAGAAAAGGCTCTTGCCGCCGAGGAAGCCGCCAAGGCCGAGGCGGAGCGCAAGGCCCGGGAGGAGGAGAAAGCCCGCCTGGCCCTGATCGGGGGCGTTCCCATCGCCAAGCAGGTGGCGGAGAACGCCAGGATCGACAGGGCCGAAGAAGAGGTCCTCCGGTCCAAGTTCGGGCTGGACTACACCGTGCGCTCCAGCAGGAGGATCAGCGTCAAGGGAGTCCTGGACCCCGAACAGGCCATGACCTTTTTGAAGCTGGGGGAGCGGATCTGCGGCACGCTCAACAAGGACCTGGGCCTCCCCGTGGCGTCCTCGCCGTTCCGGAACGCCAAGTATCACAGGCTTCACATCTTCTTCATCCGCAAGGACCAGATCGAGAAGGTGCTCCATTACATCGACGGAACCTACACGCGCTACACGCCGGACTTCATGAAGTTCTCCATCCGCAGGGGCGGGGGCGTGGCTTCCGACGGAGACGGCTGCGTGGGGTTTCAGATCCAGGGGGACGGCAACGACGAAGATGTCTTCTGCCACTACCTGGGGCACGCCTACGTGGAGAGCCTGGGAGGAAATGTGGGGCACTGGTTCACCGAGGGGTTCGCCCTCTACTGCTCCATCCGTTTTCACGGAAACGCCGTCCACCTGTGCACCACCAGGAGCCGTTACGCCCAGAACGTCACCGAGGGGGACAAGAAGAGCGCCGCCCTGGTCGTGGCCTTCCGGGAACTCCAGAAGATGAAAAGACTGCCCCCCGTGCGGTCCCTCTTCCGAAAGCACATGAACCGCCTGGACGAAAAAGACCTGGCCAAGTGCTGGGGCGTGGTGAAACTCTTCATGTCCGACCCCTACCGAGCCAAGTTTCTCAAGTACCTCCAGGCCCTCCTCTACGCCGGCGGCAAGCACGAAAAAGCCCTGCGGACCGTCTACAACCTCACCCCCGAACAACTGGACGACCTGGTCTACAAATTGTAGGGGACGCCGTAGGGGACGCCCGAGGGACGGCCGCAGGCCGTCCCGACGGTCGTCCCGCGATCCGGCCCCCAACCCCCGATGGCTCCGGCTTTCGAACCCCCAATCCCCCCAGAGGGCGGGATGATTCCGAATTCCCGGAACCAGCGCGG
>CAYQBW010000057.1:0-9665 GCA_964415725.1 uncultured Planctomycetia bacterium | reverse complement strand
CCGCCCTATCCTCGACCTGGATCGGCTCCTGGCCCTGCTCCGGGAAAAAAAGCCCATGGGAGAAGTCCTGGACTGGATCGCCTCGCGCCGCGTCCCGGGTCCTCTCTCGAAGGATGCCGCGAAAAAGCTCGCCCGTGCCGGCGCGCCCCCGCCCGTCCTGCTGGCCCTCCAGGGAAGTCCACTGACAAGCCGCGAGCTTCTCGCCCTGGCCGTCCTGAACTATCCCCCGGAGGTCTACGTCAAGCTGGTCCGGATCGCCGGGGCGGAAAAGGAGAAGATCCCCCCCTCCATGGCGCTTTCCATGCTGCGGTCCGGAATCCCAAGGAGCGTGCTCAGGGCCTTCCGCGAGGGAAGAGCGCCGGGCGAGACGGGGGAGGAAAAGAACGGCCGGAAGTCCCCGGTCCTGAAAACCCCCCTCCGGGACGGCGTCTTCACCCACATCGGGAAGCGTTTCGCCATCCGCTGTCCAAAGGGGTGGGTCCTCCTCAGGGACATCCAGGGGAATTCGGTCCGTTATGTTTTCACCCCCGAGGGAGACAAGGCGCGGCCCGAGGACGTGTCGGTGGGCGTCAGCTTGACCCTTGCCGCCCCGCCCAAGGGTTCCGTGTGGGGGCGGGAATCCCCGGAAGGAATCCTGAAGAAGATGCTCCCGCTTTTCCGGATGGAGGAGCCCGACATGGCCCCATCCGGCGCCCTCAGGCGGGAGACCTGCGGGGGCCTGGATGGCGCATCCCAGGTCCTGGAGGGGATCCCCAGGGAGAAGTTCGCCCCCTACAAGGCCAAGGTCTTCCTGGCGAAAAAGGAAGGCCTGGTCTACATGCTCGCCGCCATGGCCCCCAAGCAGGACTATCCCAAGTGGGGGAAGACCTTCGAGAAGATCTTCCGGGATTCGAGGCTCGGCCCCGCGATCCACGCGGGCCGGGGACGCCGCGTGAAGGCCTCCAAGCTGGCGGAAAGGTACAAAGGTTCGGTGGTCTACATCGAGGCAGGCACCGGTCTTTCCCGCGGGCAGGGGAGCGGCCTCATCATCTCCAGGAGCGGGTATATCCTCACCAACTGGCACGTGGTCTGGAACGAGGAGGCCGGAAAACCCCACGAATGGTTCACCGTCCGGTGGGACGATTCCCTGAAACGCCCCGACGTAAAAGCCATCTACATCGGCTCCTACCACAGGCTGAGCGGAGAAACCCTGGCGGGGGGGACCATCGGCGGCACGGACGTGGCCCTCCTCAAGATTCCTCCCGGAGACTACGAGCCCGTCCCCTTGACCCCGCTTTCCCAGGTCAAGCTGGGGGACCCGGTCGTCGCCATGGGTTTCCCCGTCTCCTACGACGTGGCCGGCCTCTCCATTTTTCTCACGAAGGGCGTGGTGGTCCGCTTCAACCGCAACTTCAGGGGAAAAGTCGAATCCCTCACCACCGACGCCAAGATCACCCACGGAAATTCCGGCGGGCCGTGCTTCGACCTGGAGACGGGAGGCGCCATCGGCCTGAACACCTGGGGATACCAGGTGGGCATGCGCACGGCCTCGGGGCGAAGCGCGGACAACTTCGTGGGATACTACTTCGTCTGCCCCAGCGACGCGGCCATGGCCCGCTTTCCCCTGGTGGCCGACCTGGGCCTTCCCCACGACGTGAAACTGGGCTTCTTTCCCACTTTCGAGCTGGCCTCTCTCTTCTTCGCCCGGGGAGCCTTCCAGGCCGCCCTGGAGGAGGCCGACAAGGCGGTGGAGATGAAACCCAGGTCCCCCCGGGCCCTGGTGCTCAGGGGTTACTGCCGGGAGGCCCTGGCCTTCGAGAAACTCTCCGAAAACGATCCCCGGGAAGCCTTGAGGCTCGCCCGCCTGGCGGAAGCCTCCTTCGAGCGGGCCATGATCGCCGATCCCGGCGCCCCGGAGCCCGTGATCGCCCGGGCCGCGCTCCTCCTGGAACTCGGGGAGGTCGAAAAAGCCGCCAGGTTCTCCGCCATGGCGGTGAAAGCCCATCCCCGGCGATGGGACGCCCTGATGGTCGCCGCCAGGACGGCCTTCGCGCAAAAGAAATACGGCCGGGCCATCGGCTTCCTGGACAGGGCCAAGAAGATCTCCCGGGACATCCTTCCCGATCCTTACATCCTGGCCGGAGAGATCGCCTACTCCAGGGGATGGTTCGAGGAGGGCAAGAAGGAATTCCAGGAGGCCGCCCGGATCCAGCCCTCCAACCTGGCCGCCCGCATGGGAGTGGCCCGCTTCTACATCGAGAAGGAGGCATGGGACGACGCCCTGGCGGAACTCCGGAAGGTCAAGGGGGAGTTCCCGAGCCGGCCCGAACCGGTCCATAAAATCGCCTACTGCCTGATGCAGAAGAAGGAAACCGACCGGGCTTTGAACACCTACATGGACGCCGAATCCATGTTCAAGAAAGGCGGCGTTTCCCCCCCGCAGGAGTTCTTCCTGGAGATGGCCCGCCTCTTCCGGATGAAAGGGGCCGACAAGGGCGAGATGAACAGCCTGGCCAAGTTCCTTCTCCATTACGGGAGAATTCCCGGGGCCGTGGCGGTCCACATGAAGATGGCCTCCCTCTACAGGGACAAGAACCTGCACACCCTGGCCACGTTCCACGTGAGAAGGGCCGCCGCCCTGGCCAAGGAGCTGAAGCTGAAGGAGAAGGTGGAAACCAAGGAGTTCCAACTCGTCGACCCGCCTCTCAAGGCCATCCTCTTCCTGCTCCGGGAGATCAGGTATCCGCCGGCCGTCCTGGCGGACCTGGTGATTCATTGCCGGCTTTCCTACGCCTTCCCCACAGGTTCCAAGGAGGCCGCGCAGGTGGAAATCCGGAAACTCTTGAAAATGGGAATCCCGGGGATCGTCATCAAGGCCATCATGGAGTCCAACAAGCGGTTCCCCCCGGTGGCGGGAGGAAGGCGGGAAACCCGGCTCCCTCCCGGGGGACGAGGCGCGCCGCCCGGCCCTGCCGCCCAGGCCGCGCCTCCCCCCGGGCCTTCCAAGGAAGCCCGCCTTCTCATAGGATCCTGGCACTTCCGGACGGTGGATCCCATGGCAGGGCTCTTCGAGTTGACCATGACCTTCTATCCCAACGGCAAGGTGACGGTCAAAGGGGTCATGGGGGGATTCCGGGTGGACGACCTGGCCACCTATTCCGTTTCAGGAAACACGATCACCACCGTGATCGAGAGGACCACCAATCCCGTCGCCCAAGGGCAGAAAAAAACCATGCAGTTCCAGTTCGCCGGCCCGAACGTGCTCAAGCTCTACGATCCCCAGGCGAAAAGATGGTTTCAGCTTCAAAGAGTGGGAGGGAGATGATTTCTCTCAATCGGCATTCGGATCTCCATCCCTCTTCCTGTATCCTTGAACGGAGGAAAGGATTCAAACCATGAAGTTCCCGGCTTTCTCTCTCTTTCCCTTCCTTTTCCTTTTCTCCGCCGGCCTTCCGGCCCAGGAGCCGCCGGCGGTGGTCTCCACCATTCCGGCCAACGGGGCGCGGTCCGTCTCCACCAAGGTGGGCCGGATCCTGGTGGTCTTCGACAAGGACATGCTCCAGGGGGCCATGTCTCTGGTGAAGGCCGGACCCGGGCGGATTCCCCCCATCCAGGGGAAACCACGCTTTCTGGACGCCCGCACCTTTTCCATTCCCCTGGGTCCCCTCAAGCCCGGGACGACCTACTCCATCGGGTTCAACAGCGCGCGCAGGAAAGGATTCCAGTCGGCGGACAACGTCCCGCTGCCCCCGTATGTGCTCGTCTTCACCACCAAGGGGGGAAAGACCGCTCCCCTTCCGAAGCCCGCTTCTCCGCCTCCCGCCCCTTCCGGGCCCAGGGTTCTCAGGACCTCTCCTCCAGCGGGGAGCGCCTCCGTGGATCCCTCCCTGGGGAAAGTGGAGATCTGGTTCTCCCACGACATGAATCCAGGGGGCATGAGTCTCACCCGAATCCCCGGGAAGGAAAGGCTCGGTTACCTTCCAGGGTTTCCGCCCTTCTTCGACGGGCCACGCCACCTGGTGATCCCCGTAAAACTCGCCCCCGGAAAGGAGTACGGCGTCGGAATCAACACGGGGGCCCGCAAGAGATTCGTCACCAAGGACGGAAGGCCCGTCGCGCCCTTCCGGCTCGTCTTCTCCACCAGGGCAAGGGTCGCGGCCTCCATCCGCCTCGCCCTTCCGGCGGGACGGTGGGTCATGAAGACCAGGGCCGGCCGGATCGAACACTGGTTCTTCCCGGGAGGCAGGTGGGGACTCCTCAGGGTGAACGGCAAGAACCGGGCCTTCATCCACGGGCGGTGGGCCGCCGCCGGATCCACCCTGGTCCTTAAGGATGAAGAGGGCGGAAAACTACCCCGCCTGCTCTGGTCCGCAGGGCCCGGGGGCGGCCTCGTCCTGAAAAGAAACGCCGACGACAAACATCCCCGCCTCTTCACCCGGCTCCCCCTGGTTTCCAAGGCCGACCTGGCCGGGACCTGGCGCACCCGCTGGGGCGGAAACAACGAGAGGACCTGGACCTTCCGCAAAGACGGGAGTTTCACCTGCCTGACCCGGGTCAAGGGCGAGGAGATCGACCGGGAGGGAACGTGGAAGCTCGACGGCCTCCGCCTGATGATTCAGGACAAGGGCGACAACTTCCCGGAAACCTACGGCTGGACCATGGAACCCTCGGGCAAGCTGGCTCTCACCATGGAGAGCGGCGTCACCCAGTTCTACGAGAGGGTGAAACAAGCCCAGGCGCCGCCGCCTCCCCTGAAGCCCTCCCTGGCCCCCGGAAAGGAAACAACCGGGCCCACGCCTTCCGCCGCCCAGGCCGATCCTCTCCTGGGCCATTGGGTCGGGCACAAGGAAGGATTGACCATGGAGATCGTCCTGCTCCCGGGAGGCCGGTTTACCATGAAACTCATCTCTCCCGACGGAGAGGAGACCAGCAAGGGCACCTGGGTGAAGCAGGGCTCCTACCTGGTCGTCCGGGAAGAAGGGGATGCGGAAAACACCAAGGTGGCTTACAGGTTCCTGGGGCCGGACCGGATGGAGATCGTCATCGAGGATGAAAAGATTCTCCTTACCCGCCGGGGAAAAGGCGCTCCTCCCCAACCCTTCCCACCTTCTCCCCAGGCTTCCGGCAGGCCCCGGGCCCTCCTTGGCACCTGGGCCGCCCAGGACATGACCGGCGCCATCGCCCTCAGCCTTGCGGGAGACGGAACCTTCCGGATGTACCTCCGCCAGGGGATGCGGGAGAACACGCTGGAAGGGACCTGGACCGCCTCGGGCGGGACCATCCGCCTGGACATCAGGAAACCCATGCCGGGCCGCTACGAGATTCCCTACGAAGGCCCCAACGGGGACGAGCTGCCCGTCACCATAAACAACACGAAATTGATCCTCAAGAAACAAACCAGGTAGGAGTCCCCTTCCTTTTCCTTTCCTGGAAGGGGACCACCCAGCGGGGTGAGTTCTTCCCGCACATACACCTAACCGGGTCCGGACCGGGACTTCCGGGCCCTTTTTTACCTTCTCTCCCAGGGGGTGGAAGCGGGAAATCGGTATTGTCTTCACCCTGTGTTGACCCTATCCAATAAGACACCCCCCAGTTTCCATGGAAGGCCGTCATGAAAGGAAATCGTTTACTCTTCTCTCTTCTTTTCTTTCTTTTCCTCTTTCCCGGCCGGGGCCTCTCGCAGGGCCTTACCGTCAGGGACGTGAAGGAGCTCCTCGAGCTAGGCTATACCGAAAATGAAATCAAGGAAGAGATCAGAAACAAGGGAGTGGTTTTCAGGTTGGATCCCGCTGCCGCCGCCGCCCTCCGGGAGGCCGGGGCCGGGGAAGGGCTCATCGAGTTCCTTAAAAGCAGTGCAGCCCGCCCTATCCTCGACCTGGATCGGCTCCTGGCCCTGCTCCGGGAAAAAAAGCCCCTGGGAGAGGTCCTGGACTGGATCGCCTCGCGCCGCGTCCAGGGTCCTCTCTCGAAGGAGGCCGGGGAAAAGCTCGCCCGCGCCGGCGCGCCCCCGCCCGTCCTGCTGGCCCTCAAGGGAAGTCCACTTACAAGCCGTGAACTTCTCGCCCTGACCGTCCTGAACTACCCCCCCGAGATCTACGTCCAACTGGTGAGGATTGCGGGAACCGTAAAGGAGAAGATCGCGCCATCCAAGGCCCTTACCCTGCTTCGTTCCGGAATTCCGAAAAGCGTCCTCCTGGCCTTCCGCGAAGGGAGGGCGCCCGGGGAACAGGGAGAGGGGAAGGAAGGACGAAAGTCCCCGATCCTCAAGACCGCCCTCCCCGGCGGCGTCTTCACCCACGTCGGAAAACGCTTCACGATCCGCTGCCCCAAGGGCTGGGTTCTTCTCAGGGACATCCAGGGGACCTCCGTCCGCTACGTCTTCACGCCGGAAAAGGGAAAGACGCGACCCGAGGACGTGGACGTGGGCGTCACCCTTTTGCTGACCGCCCCGCCCAAGGGCTCGGTCTGGCGGGAGGAGAGCCCGGAAGAGATCCTCGAGAAAATGCTTCCGCTCTTCCGCATGGAGGAGCCGGACATGGCCCCCGCCGGATCCCTCCGAATCGAAACCTGCGGTGGTGTCCGGGGAGCGTCGCAAGTCCTGGAAGGAATCCCCAAGGAGAAGTTCGCGCCCTTCAGGGCGAAGGTCTTCCTGGCGAGAAAGGAGGGCCTGGTCTACATGCTCGTGGCCATGGCTCCCAGATCCGAATACCCCAAGTGGGATGGGGTTTTCGCCGGGATCTTCAAGGATTCGGAGCTCGGGCCCGCCATACACGCGGCCCGGGGGAAGCACATGGAGGCCTCGGCGCTGGCGGAGAAATACAAGGGGTCCGTGGTCTTCATCGAGGCGGGCACCGGCCTGGACAGGGGGCAGGGAAGCGGGTTCATCGTCTCCAAGGACGGTTACATCCTCACCAACTGGCACGTGGTCTGGAACGAGAAAACCGGAAAGCCCCACCAATGGTTCACCGTAAGGTGGGACGATTCCCTGAAACGCCCCGACGCCAAGGCCGTCTACATCGGTTCCTACCACAGGTTGAGCGGAGAAACCCTGGCGGGAGGAACCATCGGCGGCACGGACGTGGCCCTCCTCAAGATCCCCCCCGGCGACTACGAACCCGTCCCCTTGACCCCGGTTTCGGAGGTCAAGCTGGGGGACCCCGTCGTGGCTCTCGGTTTCCCTGTCTCCTACGACGTGGCGGGCCTTTCCCTCTTTCTCACCAAGGGGGTCGTGGTCCGCTTCAACCGGAACTACCAGGGCAAGGTCGAGTCCTTCACCACCGACGCCAAGATCACCCACGGAAACTCCGGGGGACCTTGCTTCGACCTGGAGACGGGGGGGGTCATCGGCCTGAACACCTGGGGATACGACATCGGCATGCGCACTGCGGCGGGCCGAAGTGCGAACAACTTCGTCGGTTACTACTTCGTCTGCCCCAGCGACGCGGCCATGGCCCGCTTCCCCCTGGTGGCCGACCTGGGGCTTCCCCACGACGTGAAGCTGGACTTCTTCCCCACCTTCGAGCTGGCCACCCTCTTTTTCGCCCGCGGGGCCTACCAGGCAGCCCTGGAAGAGGCCGACAAGGCCGTGGAGATCAGGCCCAGGTCCCCCCAGGCGCTGGTGCTCAGGGGAAACTGCCGGAAGGCCCTGGCCTTCGAAAAACTCTCCGAAAACGATCCCAGGGAAGCTTTGAGGCTCGCCCGCCTGGCGGAAGCCTCCTTCGAGAGGGCCATGATCGCCGATCCCGGCGCCCCGGAACCCGTGATCGCCCGGGCTGCCCTCCTTTTGGACCTGGGAAGGACCAAGGAGGCAGCCAAGTATTCCGCCCAGGCGGTGAAGGCGCATCCCCGGCGATGGGACGCCCTGATGATCGCAGCCAGGACGGCCTTCGAGGAAAAGAAATACGGCGAGGCCATCGCTTTCCTGGACCGGGCCAAGAAGATCTCCCGGGACATCCTTCCCGATCCTTACATCCTCGCGGGCGAAATCGCCTATTCCAGGGAGTGGTATGAAGAAGGGAAGAAGGAGTTCGAGGAGGCCGCCCGGATCCAGCCCTCCAACCTCCCTGCCCGGATGGGGGTTGCCCGTTTCTACCTGGAGATGAAGTCCTGGGACAAGGCCCTCGCCGAACTCAGGAAGGTAAAGGGAGAGTTTCCGAGTCGGCCCGAACCGGTGCACAAGATCGCCTATTGTCTGATGCAGCAAAAGAAGGTCGACGAGGCCTTGAACACCTACATGGACGCGGAATCCATGTTCAAAAAGGGCGGCATAATTCCCCCAGCGGAGTTTTTCCTGGAGATGGCCCAAGCCTTCCGGATGAAGGGATTCTTCAAGGGTGAACTCAACAGCCTGTCCAAGTACCTCCTTCTCTTCGGGAGGACCTCGAAGGCCGTGGGCGTCCACATGAAACTCGCCTCCCTTTACAGGGACAAGAACCTGCTGAGCGCGGCCACCTTCCACGTGAGAAGGGCCGTCGCCCTGGCGAAGGAGTTGAAGCTGAAAGGGAAGGTGGAAACCAAGGGCTTCCAACTCCTTGATCCCCCGCTCAAGGCCATCGTCTTCCTTCTCCGGGAGATCCGCTATCCCCCTCCCGTGGTGGCGGACCTCGTTCTCCACTCCCGGCTTGCCTACGCGCTCCCCGCGGGCCCAGCCGAAGCGGTGGAGGCGGAGATCAAGAAGCTCGTGAAGATGGGGATCCCCGGGATCGTCATCAAGGCCATCCTGGAATCCAACAAGCGGTTCCCACCCCGTGCCGCCGGGGGGAGAGCCCGGCCCCGCGGCATGGGAGGCGCCGGGGAGGTCGGCCGCCGTCCGGGGGCGGGGCCCGGGCCGAACGCCCCCGGCCCCGCTGCGCAGGGAGTCTCGAGAGAAGCCAGACTCCTCGTGGGGACCTGGTACCTGAAGATCCAGAATCCCTACGGCGGACTCACCGAGTTGACCATGACCTTCCACCCCAACGGAAAGGTGACCCTGAAGGGGATCAAGAATGGGGTTCGAGTGGACGAAAGCGGATCCTATTCCGTATCGGGCGACTTGATCACGACGGTGACCGAGACGTCCGCAGACCCGAAAAACATCGGGATGAAGACGACGATGGAGTTCCCCTTCATCGGCCCGAACATCGCCAGGGTCTTCGACCCCCAGACGGGATCCAGTATTTCCTTCCAGAGGGTGGGGGGCCGATGAAAGGTTCCCGCGGGAGAAACGAGCCGGGCTCACCGGCGGGGAGTCCGGGACCAGTCGGGGTTTCCGGGAAAACATCCCTGGATGGAACGCAGGGCCGCCGGGGCCTGAAACCGGGCCCGCCCGGACCCGGAATCAACGAAAGGTTTCCAGCCATGAAGTTCACGAGCATCTTTCTCTTCCTTTTTCCAGCCGTCCTTCCGGCCCAGGGGACCCCGAGGGTAGTTTCCACCATCCCAGCCGGCGGGGCCCGGGGTGTCTCCACCAAGTTGGGCCGAATCCTGGTGGTCTTCGACAGGGACATGCTCCAGGGAGCCATGTCGCTCGTGAAAGCCGGCCCCGGGCGGTTTCCCCCCATTCAGGGGAAGCCCCGCTTCCTGGATTCCCGCACTTTCGCCGTACCCTTGGGTCCCCTCAAGCCCGGCACCACCTATTCCCTGGGCTTCAACAGCGCCAGGAGGAAGGGGTTCCAGTCGGTGGACAACATCCCGCTCGAGCCCTACGC
>CAYQBW010000056.1:0-9677 GCA_964415725.1 uncultured Planctomycetia bacterium | reverse complement strand
ACAAAGGGGTGGTTTGGGGCGGTTCGGAAGAAGATCGAAAAGGACGGGAGATTCCGCTGGATCGGCCTGCCTCCCGGCCTTTACGATTTCTATGTGAAAGTAAACGGTGAGCCGAAAGAAAGATACTCCGTGGTCGGTGGAATCCGGGTTCTTCCTGGAAAGACGACGAGAGATCCCAGGCTTCAGAACTTGGACCTGCGTGGGTTGTTCGAAGAGATCCGTGTCCTCGTCCAGGACGAGGATGGGCGGCCGATGAAGTTGGCTTACATCCCAGGCTGGAATGTCCATACTTATTCCAACGATCCCGGGCTGTTGAGGATTCTTGTGGGAAAGGGCAAGCGAGCCGTAGCTTTGGTGAAAGCGAGGGGATACAAGGCCAAGAAGGTGAAACTCGTTCCCGGGGAAACAATCCTGGTCAGGTTGAAGAAGGAACCTGATGGTCCCCGGCCCCGGAAGGGCTGCAGAAAAGTGGAGAGCGGAGGCGTGGGCTCAGGCTTCAGCGGGGGGGGGAGGGTTTTGAAGGATCCCCGTCCGAAAGGCAGCGCCGGGTCAGAAGGGGAAGGGCGAACGGGCCAGGTAGACGGCGGTCTTTCCCTGGTGGCTGGAGTAGTAGGAGATCCAGAGGGTGTGGTTGTGGAGGAGGAAGCCGGGGTAGCTGGTGTCGCCGCCGGAGGGGAGTTCCAGGAGGCGGCGCCAGGCGCCTTTTTCGTCCACTTCCAGGAGGACCGTGGCGGTGCCTTTTTTTCCGGGAGGGCGCTCGTAGGGGTATTCGCGGGTTCCCACGAGCCACTTGTCCTTTCCCAGGTAGAGGAGGTTGGGGCCGCCCATGCCGTGGGTTATGGTGTGGACCTGGAAGTTCCGGTAGGGCGGTTTGGCAAGACAGAGGAAGCCCCGGCGGGACCAGCTCCCCTCCCGGGCCAGGAGGACCATGGTTTCGTCGGGCTTGAACCGAATGGTGACCTCGCAGGCGAGAGGGGGGAGGGGAAGGGCCGCGACGACGAGTTCGTAGTTCATGCCGTCCTTGGTGCGGTAGAGGGCGGTTCTCCGCTCCCTGGAGCGGACCCGGCCGGTCCAGGGGTCGGAGCCCGTGATGTTGGGGGCCGCCCAGCCCCATCCCTTGTGCCAGGTAAGCCGGAAGAACCAGTTGTTCGAGGGGATTCCCCGGACCCGCCGCGGAGGGGTCCACTTCTTTCCGTCCTTTGAATAGGCGACCCGGGTATGCCACTCCTGGAGGCCGTCGCTGTAGTCCGAGCCCCCGCAGGTGATCATCAGGTCCCCCCAAGGGGTGGGGCAGATCTTGGGATCCCTGAGGTCGATGCCCTTTTCCTCCAGGAGGGCCGCCGAGGTCCATTTCTCTCCGGTCTTCGAGACGAGGACCCGGACCTTTCCGTTGGTGCCGCCCACGTGGGCCGAGGCCTCCCGGAAGACGCAGTAGAACTTCCCCTTCCAGAAGGTCAGGTCCGTGAAGGCGTTGTGGGGGGCCTTGTCCCAGATCTTCCGGACCTGGACGGGAGGGGCGGTCCGGGCGCCGGGAAGGAGCGGGAAAAGAAGGAAGGAAAGGAGAAGGGCGTTCATGGCGGGCCTTCCTGGGTTCGAGGCAAAGTTTTTCAAAGAAAAAGAATACATTCGGCCTCTTGCTTTCCAAGGGCGGAGGGCGAAACCTGGGGCCTCGAGGAGGCCGGGCCATGACGAGAAGCGACTTCTCCCGCAGGGATTTTATTGGAATGGCCGCCCTGGGGGCGGCTTCGACTCTTTTCCCGGGCTGCCGGGCCGTCTCCACCCGGGGGGAGAGGGCCGGCGGGGGACGGCCCGGGAAGAGGCCGCCGAACATCCTCTTCATCCTGGTGGACGACATGGGCTGGCGGGACGCGGGGTTCATGGGGAGCAAGTATTACGAGACGCCCAACATGGACCGCCTGGCGAGGGAGGGCATGGTCTTCACCCAGGCCTATACCTGCGGGCCCAACTGCGCCCCTTCCAGGGCGTCGATCCTCACCGGCGAATACACGCCACGCCACGGGATCTACACCGTCGGGAATTCCACCCGGGGCCGGGCGGCCCTCCGCAAGTTGATCCCCGTCAAGAACACGACCATCCTGGCCCGGCGGTTCGTCACCTTCGCCGAGGCCCTGAAGCCCGCCCATTACCGGTCGGCCAGCATCGGCAAGTGGCACATGGGGGACGATCCCGGGTTCGGGCCGAGAGGCCAGGGTTTCGACCTCAACGTGGGAGGCTGGCGGGCCGGCCATCCCAGGTCCTACTTCTCTCCCTACCGCAACCCGGCCTTGAAGGACGGTCCCAAGGGGGAATACCTGACCGACCGCCTCACGGAAGAAGCCCTGAAATTCATGGAGGAGAACAGGGACCGGCCCTTCCTCCTCTACCTGCCCCACTACGCCGTCCACACCCCCCTCCAGGCCAAGCAGGCCATGATCGAGAAATACAGGAAGAAGAGACCCTGGAAGGGCCAGCACAACCCGGTCTACGCGGCCATGGTGGAGTCCGTGGACCAGGGCGTGGGGCGGATCCTGGACAAGCTCCGGGAACTGGACCTGGAGGAGAACACGGTGGTGATCCTCTCCTCCGACAACGGCGGCGTGAAGGGCATCACCTCCCAGGAGCCCCTCCGGGGAGGAAAGGGCATGCTCTACGAGGGAGGGATCCGGGTGCCCATGATCGTCCGCTGGCCGGGAAGGGTGAAGCCCGGGACGGTGTGCGACACGCCCGTGATCGGCGTGGACTTCCTGCCCACCTTCCTGGAGGTGGCGGGAGTGCCCCGGCCCAAGGGCCTGGTCCTGGACGGGGTGAGCATGGTGCCCCTCATGGAAGGGAAGAAGATCCCCGAGAGGCCGCTCTTCTGGCATTTTCCGGCCTACCTCCAGGGCAGAAACGTGAAAGGCTCCAGGGACCCCTTCTTCCGGACCCGGCCTTGCGGGGTGGTCCGCCAGGGGAAGTGGAAACTCATCGAGTATTTCGAAGACCACGCCCTGGAACTCTACAACCTGGAGCGCGACATCGGCGAAAGACACAACCTGGCCGCCGCCCGGCCCGACAAGGTCAAGGAGCTGATGGGTCTCATGAAGGCCTGGCGCAAGAAAGTGAAGGCCCCCGTTCCCACCAGGCTCAACCCCCGCTACGATCCAGGCGCGGCGGCCCGGCCGCGGCGGGGCAGGCGGCGCCGGAAGAAGAAGGTGGGATGAAATACAAGTTCCGCGCTTTCCGCTGTTCCCTTGTTTTCGGGAGTTCCGTGCCATGAAGGATGTGGACCGCCGTGATTTTCTCCGCGCTTCTCTCGCCGGGGCGGGCGCCCTGGCCCTTGGGGCCTGCCGGAGCCTTCCGGCCCGCGAAAAGCTCCGGAAGAAGCCCTTGAACTTCCTCTTCGTCCTGGTGGACGACCTGGGCTGGCGGGACCTGGGGTGTTTCGGGAGCACTTTCTACGAGACGCCCCACATCGACGCGCTCTGCGCCCGGGGCATGAAGTTCACCCAGGCCTACGCGGCCTGCCCCGTCTGCAGTCCCACCCGGGCGAGCATCATGGCGGGCAAATACCCGGCCCGGATGGACACGACGGACTATTTCGGGGGACCCGAGCCCGAGAATATTCTCAAGTGGAAGGGGAGGAAGTGGAGGCGGCCCCTTCTTCCGGCCCACTACCTGAACCGCCTTCCTTTAGAAGAGGTGACCCTGGCCGAGGCCTTCAAGGAGGCGGGCTACGCCACCTTCTTCGCCGGCAAGTGGCACCTGGGCCACAAGGGATACTACCCGGAGGACCAGGGCTTCGACGTCAACAAAGGGGGCTTCGAGCGGGGCGGGCCCTACGGGCCGGGCAAGTATTTCGTGCCCTACGGAAACCCCAAGCTGAAGGACGGCCCTCCGGGCGAATACCTCCCCTTCCGGCTCGCCAAGGAGACGGCCAGGTTCATCGAGGCTCACAAGGACGGTCCCTTCCTGGCCTACCTGGCCTTCTACAGCGTCCACATCCCCTTGATGACCAAGAAGGGGCTGGAGGCCAAGTACGCGGCCAAGGCCAAGCGCCTGGGCCTGGATTACGTTCCCGAGTTCCGCCGGAACGGGCGGGGATGGGTGCGGCTCGTCCAGGATCACCCGGTCTACGCAGGGATGGTGGAGGCCGTGGACATCGCCGTGGGCCGGGTCCTGGACGCCCTGGACCGGAACGGGCTGAGAGACCATACGGCGGTGATCTTCATGTCCGACAACGGCGGCCTGAGCACGGCCCAGGGCTGGCCCACCTCCAACGCGCCCCTTCGGGCCGGGAAGGGCTGGCTCTACGAGGGGGGAATCCGGGAGCCCATGTTCATCGTCTGGCCCGGGGTCACCAAACCTGGGATCGTGTGCGAGACTCCTGTGATCAGCACCGACTTCTATCCCACCATGCTGGAGATGGCGGGGCTTCCTTTGAAGCCCAAACAGCACGTGGACGGCGTGAGTCTCGTGCCCCTCCTGAAAGGCGGAAAGATCCCGCCCCGGCCGCTCTTCTGGCACTACCCCCATTACGGGGACCAGGGGGGAAGGCCCGGCGGGGTGATCCGCGAGGGGGATTGGAAGCTGATCGAGTTCTTCGGCGACGAGAAGCTGGAACTCTATAATCTCAAGACCGACATCGGCGAGAGGCACGACCTCTCCAGGAAATACCCCGCAAAGGTCAAGGAACTCCTGGCCAAGCTCAAGGCCTGGCGCAAGAGCGTGGGCGCCAAGATGCCCAGGCCCTACAGGAATTACCGGCCCCGGGGGAAGAGAAGATAGAAAGGCGGGATTCCCGGGAGCGGCGCCCCCCCTCGCCAGCGGCTACTTTCCTTCCAGGATTTTCCGGAAGGCCTCTTCAGGGAGTTCTTTCACGACTCCCCTTGAGGTGAGGACGAGGCGTATGCCCCGGATCGGGTCCGTGTAGACGAGGATTCCCTTCTTTCCTTCCGGCCCGAGGTAGTGGAGGGGACGGCCCGCGGAATCTTTGGGCGGCGCTTCGAGGAACTGGAGGGGATCCTTCCAGAGGTCGGAGAAATGCCTGGGGAAGGCCTTGTTTCTCATCTTGTACATCATCAAGGCTTGGAAGACCTTCCGAAGGGTCACCTTGTCCTTGAAGGTGTTTACAATGAGTTTTACGCTGTATAGCGAATAGGAAACTCCCGCGGCCGCGGCAATGGGGGGCAGGAGGTTGTCCCCCGGCGGAAGGCTTCCCCTGGACTCAAAGAGCATCCCTCCGGGAAGCCGGCGCAGGAGGATGGTCTGGGGGGTGAGCCACGGCAGGACGGCCTGGGCCGAGGGAAAGGCGGACATTTTCAAGGGGATGTCCTGGTCCTGGAGTTCGGAAGAGAGCGCCCGGGCTCCCACCTGGAGGGCGGGCCAGGCGATCCGCCCGAAGGCGGGCAGGTCGGCCCATCCGAGGGCGAGAGCGCCCTCCAGGGGCGGGATTTCCGGGCGGTCCGCCAGGGAAGGCCCCTTGGGCCTGGAGAGGAAGGCCTTCAAGGCCTGGGGGTAGAGGCCCACGAGAAGGTTTCCTCCCGAGACGCACCAGGCCGGGGCCACGAACATCTCCTCTCCCACGGCCTCCAGGTAGTAGATCTTCACTCCCTGGAATTCGAAGGATTCCAGGTAGATCCCGTCCCGTTGGGTTCCGTTTTTGCGAAAACGCCGCCGGTTGACCTCTCCCGCGATCTTGGCCATGGATCGTTCCAGGAGGGGGAGAAAGGCTTTTTCCCGCTTCAAAGATAGCGCCAGGGTGAGGCCGCCGAAAAGATGTCCCCCCATGGCCGGCGAGTTCCAGACCAGCCAGCGGTCCCCCAGGCAGGGTAGGAGTTCCTCTTCGATCTTCACGCCCAGGAAGGATTCGGCGGCGGGTAGACCTCTTCTTCTGTATTCCGAGAGCGCCCTGGGCTGCATGGCGGCTGCCAGGTCCAGGATCCCGCGATAGAGTCCAGCCGGGTCCAGGCGGAATGCCAGTGCCAGGTCGGCGTCACGGGGGATCATGTCCAGGTCCTTCCTCGTGAGAGGAGTTCCTCCCGGAACAGCCCCCGCCGCTCCCTCCGCGCCGGAGGGAATGGAAAAGAGAATACGTGAGATGGAATTCTTTCCCTCCAGCCCACCCTCGGAAAGGACGGGGCCCAGCCGGCCGAGCCCAAGGGCCTGGATCGTGGACTTCCCCTCGCCCTCGAGGATGGGGCGGAGGGCCTCAAAAAAGCGGGGGAAGTCCAGGTAGGTCCGGAAAGCGGGCCTTTCCACCTCGATCCGGTCCCGGAGTTTGCGGAAGGATGTATCGGTCCCCAGGCCCGGGTTCTTTCCGGCCAAACCCAGCCGGATGGTTTCGGCCGTTCCTTTCCCCAGGGCAAGGAAGCAATAAGGCCCTGAGAATCCAAGCACCAGGGGCGGTCCTTCCAGGGGCAGAGGGACCAGCCCGTCGCCGTCGGGAAGGGCGGGTGGATTCTGGATTTCCAACCATGAAAAGAAGTCCGGGAGGAGCCGGCGGAACACAGGAGCCCGGTCCCCTAGATTCAGGACGATTCCCCCCTCCAGGATGGGCCTGGGCAGGTCGAAGGAGAGGGACAACCGGCTCAGGAAAAGCACGCCCGGGCGGGATAGGGCGATCTTTGCCAGGGAGGTAAGGCTCCTGACGTTCACTCTTCCCCGTGTTTCTTTCTCCAGGGCGGAAAGAAAGGTCTCTTCCACGGAGGTGAGAAAGCGGCCCATCTCCGGGTTGTTCAGGATCCGCACGGTCCGGTTGGGATCTCCCTTTTGCGCGGGAGCGACTCCGAACCACTGGGTCATCACGACCGTGGAGGCGGGGACGGCCTGGAGGAGGACCGGGTCTTCCGGGAGCGGAGGCGCCCAGTGGGGAAGGCCGGGGCCTCCCGTCAAGAGGAGAAGGAAAAACTCGACAAAGGAAAGGGCCAAACCGGGCGCCGCCATGACTTGTCTCTCTTTCTTGTTCGGGAGGAAGATCCTGGGAGTTGGGAGTCTAGCTTGGAATTCCGTATCCGGCAAGAAAGGAAAGGCCAGGGGGGCGAAGGCCCGGCGCCGGTCGGTGAAGGATGCAGGGCATGGTCCCCCGGGGGGGGTGGAATCGCTAACCCTCAACCCTGCGGGGATGGGTGAAGAGGAAGGCCCGGTCCTCCCTGACGGGGGCGCAGAGGGTGATGCCCCACTTCCCGGCGGCTTCCACGGCGAGGGTGGATGGGGCGGAGGCGGCGGCCAGGAGTTCCAAGCCCGCCCGGGCGCATTTGACGACCAGCTCGAAGCTGACCCTGCTGGAGAGGACCAGGGCCAGGCCGGCGGTTTCCCTGCCTTCCAGGAGGGACATCCCGATGGCCTTGTCCAGGGCGTTGTGCCGGCCCACGTCCTCGGCGAAGGCGATCATCTCTCCCCCGGCGGTGAAGATCCCCGCCGCGTGGGTCCCCCGGGTGGAGGGATAGAGTTCCTGCCTCGAGAAAAGCCGGTTTTCCGCTTTCCAGATCCATTCCCGGTCCACCCTGAGGGAGTCTCCAACGGGGGGGATGTCCCGGAGGATCTCCTCCACGGCCTTTTCCCCGCCGCAGATGCCGCAGGAGGCGGTGATCACCAGGTTCCGGGAGGCTTTCTTCGCCCTGGAAGGATTCTCCAGGAGGAGGCGCACCACCTCCGGGTCCTCCGGGCAGGCCTGGATCAAAGCGATCTCCTCCCGGCTCGAGACCATCCCCTCGGTAAAGGCGAAACCCGCCGCCAGGGCGGCCAGGTCTCGGGGCAGGGCCATCACGGCGAAATCCCCCACGTCCTGGATGGAAAGGGTGATCCTCCTTTCCCGGGCGACCGGGACCTCCCCCTTGGGGCGGGCGGGACTTCCCTTTTGGAGGAGGACTCTTCCCATGAGCTTCGCCCCTTCCGGGGAGGGCGCGGATTCTTCGGGAGGGAAAGATGGATTCATGGTTGCGGTTTTCCGGCTTTCTCGCGGCGGAGGATCAGACCTTCTTCCCGGACTTCTCGGCCGCTTGCACCGCTTCTTCAAGGGCCTGGAAGCCGGGCCGGCCCTCCCGGATCCTGGTGACGCCGCCCTTTTTCGCGGCTGACATAAAGAGTTCCAGGGCCTTCCTGGGCGCAGGCGGGAAGGGCCAGGGACTCTTGGTCCGCCTGGCTTCCCGGCGGAAGGCCCTCCACTTGAGGATCACCGTGTAGAGGAGAGGCGCCTGGGCGGCCTGGACGCGGCGGAGGAACGCCGGGCTCCCGGCGGCGGCTTTTTCGGCGGCCTTCATGTGTTTCCACCCGCCGGCGAGGACGGGGAAGGAAAGGTAGGGGGCGCCGGGCGAGGTAAAGCAGCCGATCTTCCCTTTGGCCCGGGCTGCGGCCCGGTTCAAGAGGTCCAGCCACTTGCCGATCTCCCCTCCCGCCGGGCCGTAATACCCATCCAGGAATTCCCGGACCAGGGCCTTGGAATCCAGGAAGGGATTCCAGAGCAGCTTGGCCAGGACCCAGTTCTTGAGGGGGGCCATCTCGGCGCCTGCCGTGTCGTAGGCGCCTTCCTCGAAGACGCCCTTCACGTGGTTCTTGGCGAAGAGGGCCAGGTTGGGGCCGAGGACCGGGATGTTGGGGAAGGGAAGCAGGTAGTGGCGGAAGTCCGTGACGTAGTCCCAGATGTAGAGGCGGTTGCAGATCTTCGACCAACCCTGGAGATCCCGCAGGAACTTCTTGTTGATTGGATCCGACAGGGGCCTGGCGAAGGAGCACTCGATGGAGCAGAGCCGGACGATCACGTTGGGCCTGGGCCGGACGTGGAGGGGGGGCTTTCGGGTGTATTGGTAGGCCAGGGTGTCGAAGGCGACCTTGGGGAATTCCTTCTCAAGGTCGGCCGCCACCTGGTTCACGAACCAAAGCAAAGGCCCGGCGGGGCTCCCTTCCTTCTTCTCCAGGGCGGCGCACTTGGGGCACGTGCACCGGCCGTGCCAGTCGTTCTGGGAGATGGAGGCGATCCGGGCGGAAGGGTTCTTCCGCAGCCGGGCGGCCAGGTTCTTCTCCAGCTCACGCCGCATCTCCTCGTTGGTGAGGCAGAGCTGGGCCCTCTTCCAGACGCGCTTGCCGCCGATCATGGAAAACCAGTCGGGGTGGGCCTTGAAATACTTGGCCGGAGGGATGAGCCGGTAGAAGGTGTGGACGAATCCCTCGTAGCGGATCATGCCTCCCCGGGTTTCGTCCAGCCGGGAGCCGAGGCCGTTCATCTTGTTGCGGACGGCCCAGTCCGGGTCGAAGGCCTCCCGCCAGTAGGAGGACCTGTATTCGAAGACCGGCACGTAGCGCACGTCCAGGAAGGGGACCCGGAGGGTGGGCTGTTTTGGGATGGTCGAGGCCTCCGGCGTCCACCAGCGGCAGCCCGCGTAGTCCTCGAGAAAGGTATAGACGGCGTAGAGGGTCCCCCTGGGCTCCCCGCCGGCAAGGAGGATCCTGTTTCCTAGAGTGCGGATGACGATGCCTTCTTCTCCGAGCCCTTCGGTGGAAAAGCCCGGATCGGCGGCCCGGGCGGCGCGGGGCCCCACGAGCAGGGCCGGGCCCCCGCCTTCGAGCTTTTGGGAGACTCTGAACTTCCCTCCCGTCACCTCTCCTAAAAACCGGGCCAACTCGGCGGCGGCGTGCCGGACCGGGGCGGAGGCGCCGGAAGCGGTCACGATCCTGGCCAGGGCCCGGCCTTCCCGGGAAAGGAG
>CAYQBW010000055.1:0-9832 GCA_964415725.1 uncultured Planctomycetia bacterium | reverse complement strand
CTCCCCGCCCCCAGGGTCCCCCGAGGCCTCTCCCGCGGCGGGGCCGGAAGTCTCTTCCGGTCCCCCCTCCTCGAGGGAAGGCTCCTCCCCCGCGGACTCCTGGGAAGGCTCCTCTTCGGGCAAGGGTTCGGGTTCGGGGAAATCGGGGAAGTCCGGAAGGTCCGCCAGGGGCTCGGCGGCAGCTCCGCCTTCGGGAGATGCCGGCGAAGGCGGAAACCCCGCGGCCACCCCGTCCCCCATGGCGGAAGCCATGGCGGCGGCGTCGGCCTCCTGGATCTCCCGGGCGGCGGCCACCACGTCCACGTTCTTCTTGACGTAGGTCTTGCGGTAGTCGGGGAAACCTGTCCCCGCCGGGACCATGCGTCCCAGGATGACGTTTTCCTTGAGACCCCGCAGGTCGTCCCTCTTGCCCCGGAGAGCCGCCTCGGTAAGCACCTTGGTGGTCTCCTGGAAGGAAGCGGCGGAGATGAAGGAGTCCGAAAGGAGGCTCGCCTTGGTGATCCCCTGGAGCAGGGGCTCGTGCTGGATGGGTCTCTTGCCTTGTTCCAGGAGTTTCTGGTTCTCCGCCTCCACCTGGAACTTGTCCACCACCATGTCGGGGAGGAAATGGGAGTCTCCCGGGTCGGTGATGAGCACCCGGCGCATCATCTGGGCGATGATCAACTCGATGTGCCGGTCGTCGATGGTCACGCCCTGGGAACGGTAGACCCCCTGGATCTCCTTGAGAAGGTAGTTCTGCAGAGCCGTGGGGCCCTTGATCCTGAGGAGGTCCTGGGGCACCAGGGGCCCTTCGGTGAGGGGCTCGCCGGCTTTCACGCTGTCGCCGGTATGCACCCGGAAGGACTTGCCCACCGGCACCAGGTGCTTGCGCACCACCTCGGTGCCTCCCGGCCCCTCGGCGCGCACGGTGATGACCGTCTTGGAACGGCTCTTCTCCTTCTCGATCTCCACGATGCCGTCGATCTCGGCCATCACGGCCGGGTCCTTGGGCTTGCGGGCCTCGAAGAGTTCCGTGACCCGTGGCAGGCCGCCCGTGATGTCCTGGGTGCCGCTGATCCCCCGCGGGACCTTGGCGAGCATGGTTCCCGCCGTGACCTTCTGGCCGTCCTCGACCTCGATATACGCCTTCTCGGGAAGGAGGTAGACGGCGATGAGCTTGTCGTTCTCGTCCACGATGTTGATCTGCGGGTGGAGATCCCCCTTGTGGGCGATGATCACCTTGCGGATCACGCCCTTGGCCCGGGTGTCCTTCTCCACCTTCATGGTCTTCCCCTCCTCGATGTCGGCATACCGGGCGATGCCGTCACGCTCGGCCAGGATGGCCATGTGGTGGGGATCCCACTGGCAGAGAATCTGCCCCCGCTTGACTTCCTGCCCGTCCTCCACCTTGAGGACCGCGCCGGCGGGAAGGGAATACCTCTCCGTCTCCCGTCCCTTCTTGTCCTTGAGGACCAGCTCGCCCTTTCGGTTGAGGACGATCCGCCGGCCCTGGTTGAACACTTCCTTCACGTTGTAGAAGTGGACGATCCCCGACCTCTTGGCCCGGACCGAGGACTCCTCCACGGCCCGGGAGGCGACGCCGCCGGTGTGGAAGGTCCGCATGGTGAGCTGGGTGCCGGGTTCCCCGATGGACTGGGCGGCGATGATGCCCACGGCCAGGCCCTTTTCGGCGAGCTTGCCCCGGGCCAGGTCCATGCCGTAGCACTTGGCGCAGAGCCCGAAGGGAGCCCGGCAGGTCAGGGGGGACCGGACGCGGATGCTGTCGTAGTTGCCGTATTCCTCGATCTTCTGGGCGATCTCCTTGGTGATGAGCTGGCCCTTCTCGACGATTTGCTCATCCGTAATCGGGTCCTTCAGGGTGTCCATGGCGACCCGCCCGGTGATGGCCTGCGCCAGGGAGATCTCCACCTTCTCGCCCCGGTAGATCACCCCCCGCATCACCCCGTCGGGGGTGCCGCAGTCGTCCATGGTGATGACCACGTTCTGGGCCACGTCGGCCAGCTTCCGGGTGAGATACCCCGAGTCGGCCGTCTTGAGGGCCGTATCCGCCAGCCCCTTCCGGGCGCCGTGGGTGGAGGAGAAGTATTCCAGCACCCTGAGGCCCTCGCGGAAGTTCGCCTTGATGGGGGTCTCGATGATCTTGCCCGAGGGCTTGGCCATGAGCCCGCGCATCCCGGCGAGCTGGCGCACCTGGTCGATGGAGCCCCGGGCGCCGGACTGGGCCATGCAGAAGATGGGATTCAGGTAGTATTTCCCGTCCCGGGTATCCTTCTCGAGCTCCTGCATGAGTTCCCGGCCCACCCTCTCGCGGGCGTGGGTCCAGAGCTCGATGGTCTTGAGGTAGCGTTCGCCCTCGGCGAGAACGCCCTGCTCGAACCGGGCGTTGACCTCGTCCACCTGGGCCTGGGTCTCCTCGATGATCTTCTGCTTCATGGCGGGGACCCGGAGGTCGTCCTTCCCGAAGGAGAGCCCCGCCTTGGTGGAGGACTTGAAACCAAGCTCCTTCATGTCGTCCAGGAGCTTGATCGTGGCCGTCCGCCCGAGCAGCTGGTAGCAGTCGGAGATGATCCTGGAGAGGGCCTTCTTGTCCAGCTCGTAGTTGTAGAAGGCCATTTCCTCGGGGAGAATATCATTGAACATGATCCTCCCGGGGGTCGTCTCCACCAGGGTTTTCCCGTCGGAGACCTCGTCCTGGTTCTTGTAGCGGATCCGCTTGCCCTTGGGGAACCGGACCTTGATGGTGGCGTGGGTTCCCACCTTGCCGTGGGAATGGGCCAGCCAGACCTCGGAGATGTCCGAGAAGACCTTGCCCGTTCCCTCCCCGCCCGGCCGGGAGGTGGTCAGGTAGAAACACCCCAGCACGATGTCCTGGCTGGGGGCGATGATGGGTCCTCCGTGGGCCGGGGAGAAGATGTTGTTGGTGGAGAGCATCAGCGTGGAGGCCTCGATCTGCGCCTCGTAGCTGAGGGGCAGGTGGACGGCCATCTGGTCGCCGTCGAAGTCGGCGTTGAAGCCCGCGCAGATGAGGGGGTGAAGCCGGATGGCGTTCCCCTCGACCAGGACGGGCTCGAAGGCCTGGATCCCCATGCGGTGGAGCGTAGGCGCCCGGTTGAGGAGGACCGGGTGGTTCTGGATCACCACGTCCAGGATGTCCCAGACCACCTCCTCGCGGCGCTCCAGCATCTTCTTGGCGGACTTGATGGTGTCCGTGTACCCCAGCTCCCGGAGTCTCCGGATGATGAAGGGCTGGTAGAGTTCCAGGGCGATGACCTTGGGAAGGCCGCACTGGTGAAGCTTGAGGTCCGGGCCCACGACGATCACCGAACGGGCCGAGTAGTCCACCCTCTTGCCCAGGAGGTTCTCCCTGAACCGGCCCTGCTTGCCCTTGATCATGTCCGTCAGGGATTTCAGCGGCCTGTTGGCCGTCCCGGGCACGGCGCGCCGGCACCTCTGGTTGTCGAACAGGGCGTCCACGGACTGCTGGAGCATCCGCTTCTCGTTGCGGATGATCACCTCCGGCGCGTTCAGGTCCAGGAGCTTCTTGAGCCGGTTGTTCCTGTTGATGAGCCTCCTGTAGAGATCGTTGAGATCCGACGTAGCGAAATTGCCGGACTCCAGGAGAACCAGGGGGCGCAGGTCGGGGGGGATGACGGGGATCACGTCCAGGATCATCCACTCCGGCCGGTTGGGGGAGTCCCGGAGCATCTCCACCGTCTTGAGGCGCTTGACGATGTCTTTGCGGCCCTGCTTGGACTTGGCCCGGCTGAATTCCCCCGCGGCCTCCTGGACGAACCGCCCGAGCCTCTCCAGGCCGCGGACGAGCTGGCCCGCTTCCTTGGTGGACTCCGATTCCCCCGACGGCAGGAAGGATTCCATCACCGCCGTGAGCCGGGCCACTGTCTCCCCCCACTCGGGGGCCGTGTCCCCGGATTCCTCAGCCCCGGCCGGAAGGGTGGCGATCCACCCCTTGACGGAGGCCTTGATGCCCTTGGCCTTCTTGGGGTCCTCCTTGAGGGCGTCGATGTCCAGGGTCTTCAGGTTCTCCCCGAGCCTTTGGAGCCAGGAGGAGACGGCCCCCACACCCGTGGTCGGGCAGGAGATGGCGGCCCGGAGCAGGCGGGAGAGGTGGTCCAGGTCCATGCGCCTGAGGATCTCCCTCAGGGCCTCGGCCCCCATCCTTGCGTCGAAGCCGTCGCGCACCTCCCGGAGCTTGCGGAACTCGTCCTCCGAGATGAGCTCCATCTCCCGGAGGTCCGTCATCAGCCCGTAGAGGCGGCTCTCCCTGGGGCTTGCCCCTTCCTCGCTTCCTTCCTCCTGCTCGTCCTCGAGAAGCTTCTTACGCCAGGATGGATTGAGCTTGCCCGGGTCGAGGACGATGTAGTCCTGGAAGTAGATGAGCCGCTCCAGCTCCCCAACCTTGATGTTGCTCCAGTGGAGGTTCACGGGCTTTTCTTTGTCCCGGTGGTATCCGGCGAGGAGGTTGCTCAACCTGGAGGGCATGGCCTTGAAGAACCAGATGTGGGCCACCGGCGCGGCCAGGTTGATATGTCCCATCCTCTTCCGGCGGACCCGGGCGTTGGTGATCATCACGCCGCACTTGTCGCAGATGATCCCCTTGTGCTTGATGCCCTTGTATTTCCCGCAGAAGCACTCGTAGTCCTTCTCGGGGCCGAAGATCCGCTCGCAGAAGAGACCGTCCTTCTCGGACCGGTAGGTCCGGTAGTTGATGGTCTCCGGTTTCTTGACCTCGCCGTAGGACCAGGACCGGATGTCCTCGGGGGAGGCCAGCCGGATGGAGACGGCGACGATGTCGTTGATCTTGTTGAAGGCCGCTTCCGCAGTATCCGTGTATCCGTACATCTTCCCTCCGCCGAACGGTCAGGAGCCCATGAGTTCCTGGGCGCTGCCCTTCCGGATCAGCTCCATGTTGAGGCAGAGCCCCCGGATCTCGTTCATGAGCACCCCGAATGAAACCGGCATTCCGGGTTCGAGAATGTTTTCACCTTTGACCATGGACTCGTAGATCTTGGTCCGACCGTCCACGTCGTCGGACTTCACCGTGAGGAGTTCCTGGAGGATGCTGGCCGCCCCGTAGGCCTCCAGCGCCCAGACCTCCATCTCCCCGAAACGCTGCCCGCCGAACCTGGCCTTCCCTCCCAGGGGTTGCTGGGTGATCAGCGAGTAGGGGCCGGTGGCGCGGGCATGGACCTTGTCGTCCACCAGGTGGTGCAATTTCAGCATGTAGATGTAGCCCACCGTGACTTCCTGGTCGAAGGGCTCCCCCGTCCTCCCGTCGTAGAGAACGGCCTTGCCCGTCGGGGGAAGACCCGCCTCCTTGAGGGCCTCCTCGATGTCCTTTTCGGTGGCGCCGTCGAAGACCGGGCACTCCGCCCGGAAACCTACCTCGTGGGCCGCCCATCCCAGGTGGGTCTCCAGGATCTGGCCCACGTTCATACGCGAAGGGACGCCCAAGGGGTTGAGAACGATGTCCACCGGCGTCCCGTCCTCCAGGAAGGGCATGTCTTCCACGGGAACGATCCGGGAGACCACGCCCTTGTTTCCGTGGCGGCCGGCCATCTTGTCGCCCACGGAGATGCGCCTCTTGGTGGCCACGTAGACCTTGACCATCTCGAGAACGCCCGTGGGAAGGTCGTCGCCGCGGGAGACACGGTTGACAAGCTTGTTCTTCTCGTTTTCCTTGCTGTCGATCCGGTCGCAGAAGTCCCGGTAGATCTCCAGGGCCTTCTTCTTGTCCGTCCTGGACGTGATTCCTTCCACGGCGGCGCCGGCGAGCTCCCGGGCCCTCTTCAAATCCGTGTACCCGGATTCGTCGGTGATGACCACCGGTTTCTGGGTGAGATCGTCCTTGATCTTCTTCTTGAGGATCTTCTCGAGCTCCTTGATGAGCTTCTTCATGTTGTCCCGGTAGACCTGGATGAACTCCCGCTCGGCGTCGCGGATCTTGTCCAGGTTCTGCTGGCGCTCCTGGGGCGTGAGGTTGACCTTCCGTGAGAACTTCTGGGCGTCGATGACGATCCCCTCGACCCCCAGTGGGACCTCCAGGGAGGCGTTCTTCACGTCCTCGCCGGCCCGCCCGAAGATGGCGTGCAGGAGCTTCTCTTCCGGGGAGAGTTCGGACTTGGCCTTGGGGGCCACCTTCCCCACCAGGATGTCGCCGGCCTTGACCCTGGTCCCAATCCTCACGATGCCCGTCTCGTCCAGGTTCTGGAGGGCCTTCTCCGAGGCGTTCGGGATGTCCCGGGTGAATTCCTCCCGCCCCAGCTTGGTCTCCCGGATCTCGATCTCGAACTCGTCGATGTGGATGGAGGTGAGGATGTCTTCCTTGACGAGCCGTTCCGAGAGGAGGATGGCGTCCTCGAAGTTGTATCCGTCCCAGACCATGAAGGCAACGAGAAGGTTGCGCCCCAGCGAAAGAATGCCCTGGTGGGTGCCCGCCCCGTCGGCGATCACGTCGCCCGCCTTGACCTTGTCCCCTTCCTTGACGACGGGCTTCTGGTTGAGGCAGGTCCTCTCGTTGAGCTTCTGGAACTTGCGGAGCTTGTAGGTGTCCTCGCCGACGACGATCTTCTCGGCGTCCACGTATTTCACCACGCCGCCCCGCTTGGCCCGGACAACCATGCCCGAATACTTGGCCACCACCTTCTCCATGCCCGTGCCCACGATGGGCGGCTCCGTCTGGATCAGGGGAACGGCCTGTCTCTGCATGTTGGAACCCATCAGGGCCCGGTTGGCGTCGTCGTGCTCCAGGAAGGGGATCAACCCGGCGGAGATCCCGACGATCTGCTTGGGGGAGACGTCGATGAAGTCCACCTCGCGCCTCTCCACGATGGTGAAATCGCCGCGGACGCGGGCCTGGACCTTCTCCTGGACGATGTTGCCCTTGAGGTCGATCTCGATGTCCGCCGGCGCCAGGACGTGGTCGAACTCCTCGTCGGCCCGAAGCCAGCGGATCTCCTTGGTGACCTTTCCGTTCCGGACCACCCGGTAGGGGGTGATCAGAAAACCGTAATCATCCACTCCGGCGTAGATGGCCAGGGAAGAGATGAGCCCGATGTTCGTGCCTTCCGGCGTCTCCACCGGGCAGAGCCTGCCGTAGTGGGAGCTGTGGACGTCGCGGACATCGAAGCCCGCCCGCTTCCGGTTCAGGCCCCCCGGGCCGAGAGCCGAGAGCCGCCGCTCGTGGGTGAGCTGGGAGAGGGGGTTGGTCTGGTCCACCACCTGGGAGAGCTCCCCCCGCCCGAAGAAGTAGTCCACGGCCGAGCTGAAGGCCTTGCTGTTGACCATGTAGCGCGGGTTCTGGTTCTCCGCGTCCTCGGAGTTCATGCGCTCCGTGGCGGTCTTCTTCAGCTTGATCAGGCCCTTGCGGATCTCCTCGCCCGCCAGCTCGGCGATGGTCCGGACCCTCCGGCTCCCCAGGTGGTCGATGTCGTCCACCTCTCCCTTTCCGGCCCGGAGCAGGAGGAGGTAGCGGATGCAGTTGACGAAGTCTTCGGGCGTGAGGACCTGCACGTCCATCCCAACTTCCTCGAAGACAACGCCGTATTTCTGGTAGCGCTTGGGGTCGAACTTCCGGTTGATCCGAAACCGCCCCACCCTGCCCAGCCGGTAGCGGGTAGGATCGAAAAACCGCTCGTGGAAGAGTTCACGGGCCTTCTCGGGATGAGGCGGGTTCCCCGGACGAAGCCGGGCGTAGATCTTGAGAAGGGAGTCCTCGTGGCTCCTGGGCTGGTGAAGGGGATCCTCCCTCAAGGCGTTGAGGATGATCCAGTCCCCCTGCTTGAGGTCCAGGTCGATCACCTCCAGCTCCTTGACGCCGGCGGCCACGACCGCTTCGGCCTGGCCCGGGGTAAGGGGCCGCCAATCGGTCCGGAGGATGGGCTCCCCCTCGGGGCTCAGGATGGTCCCGAGCCAGACTTCGCCGTCCTTGGCGATGGTGACCCCCACGGGGATCTTTCCCGTGATGGCCTGGATGAACTTGGCGTCGGGGTCGCTCTTCTTCCGCTTGATGACCTTGGTGGGATAGAAAGTGCGGATGATGTCCTCGTCCCTGCCGAGCCCCGGATCCATGGCCCGAAGGAGGGTCATGGCGGAGAACTTCCCGCTTTCGTCGATCCGGACCTGGAGGGAGTCCTTCTTGGTGACCCCCATGGCGATCCAGGAACCACGCTCGGGAATGATCCGGCAGCTGTGGAGCTTCTTCTCCCCCAGGATGGTCTCTTCCGAGAAGTCCACCCCGGGAGAACGGTGGAGCTGGTTGACGATGACCCTCTCGGCGCCGTTGATGATGAATTCCCCCCCGCCGAGCATGACGGGGATCTCGCCCAGGTAGACGTCCTCCTCGACGGGTTCGGCCTTGACCAGGCGGAGGCGGACCTTGAGGGGATACCCGTAGGTGAGCCTCAACCTGCGGCATTCCTCGGGGCTGTGCCTGGGGGGACTGAATTCGTACCCCAGGTACTCGAGCTGCATCGTCTTGTCGTAGGAGACGATGGGAAAGGTCTCCCGAAGCAGGGCCTCGAGTCCGACCTCTTTTCTTTGCCCCGGCTCCACGTCCTTCTGGAGGAACGTCGCGTAACTTTCGGTCTGGAGCTTGACCAGATTCGGGACCTCGATGGGGTCCCTGTGCTTTCCGTATCTGCGAACTTCCATGTTGGAATCAGCCCCCAAGGCTTCCCGGAATCGGAGCGGAGAATCCCCCCGCACCAGAGGAACTAGAACCTACTGGCAAAGAACAAACGCTAGGGTTTCGAACCGCGCCGGCCGGCGCGCTCCGAAACCCCGGCTTCCCGCATTTGGACGGCACTCTGCCTGGTGCCTCGCTCAAGCCAATTTGGCCGTTGCGCCCACTTCCTCGAGCTTCTTCTTGACCGTCTCGGCCTCTTCCTTGGAAACGCCTTCCTTGACGGCCTTGGGCGCGGATTCCACCAGGTCCTTGGCCTCCTTGAGGCCAAGGGAGGTGACTTCGCGGACGACCTTGATGACCTTGATCTTCTCGGATCCGACCTTCTCGAGGATGACGTCGAAGCTGGTCTTCTCCTCCTCCGGGGCGGCTCCCCCGGCGGCGGCGCCGGCGGCGGCCACGGCGACGGGCGCGGCGGCGGAGACGCCCCAGCGTTCCTCCAGGGCCTTGACCAGCTGCGCCGCCTTCCCGAGCGGGAGGGCGTCGAGCTGCTCGAAGATCTTTTCAAGTTCGGGGTCCAGGTTCACGGTGGTCTCTTCGGACATGGCTAAAAAGTCTCCTGCTCGCTTTTTACTCTCGTTTCAACGTTCACGAATCAAAAAACCAAATACGGACATCCGGCACGCGCCGGAGGAACAGCCGGTTCATTCTCCTTCCGCCCGGGCGTTGAGGGCCCTTGCCAGGGAAGCTCCGGGCCCGGCCAGGGCGGCGACCAGGCCCCGCATGGGGCCCTGGATGGCCCCCACGAGCTGGGCGCGAAGAGTGGCCTTGTCGGGAAGGGCGTGCAGGTTCGCGGCCTTCTCCGGGGGGAGGGTCTCCCCTTCCATGAAAGCGGCGGCGATCCTGGCGGGGCGTTCCTCCGGCTTGACCCCCTTGAAGGCCTCCTGGAGGATCTTGGCGGCCTGGATGGCCGCCTCTTCATCGTCCCCGTAGATGATCGCGCACTGCCCCTGCAGGTATCCGCCCAGTTCCCCCAGGCCGTTCTTTTCCAGGGCCAGCCTGGCCAGGCGGTTCTTCACCACCCGGAAACGGATTCCTTTTTCCTTCATCCTGCCGCGCAGGGCGTGGGCGTCCTCGGCCTTGAGGCGGTTCATTTTGAGGACCAGGTAGGAACCCTTGTCCTTGAATTCC
>CAYQBW010000054.1:0-9858 GCA_964415725.1 uncultured Planctomycetia bacterium | reverse complement strand
GTTTTCCCGCCGGCCCCGAAGGCCCCGCCGGGACGGGGGGCGTACTCCCACCCAAGGCAAGCCAGAGAACTCCAGCCAGGACCAGGACTCCAACAGCGAGAGCCGCCAGGTTCTTCATGGGATTTCCTCCTTCCTGGGGAAAAAAACGAACAGAGCGGGGGGAGGAAACAGGTTAACCGGGGGAGGTGTCTCCTTCCAGCCCGGCCCGCCCCCGGGAGGGCGTTTTCAACCTCAACGGGACTCCTTGAAACGGCGGAGGGATTTCCTGAGGTTCCTTTCCTTCTCGAAGGATTCTCTATCGGGGGAAACCCGGAATTCCTGGATCGAGGGGGTGTCGGCCACGTGGATTTCCCGGGGGGTTCCGTCGAAGCTGAAGAGGGGACTCTCAGAATTTAGGGTCACTTCACAGAGCGTCCATTCGACCTTGTAGGTTCCCGGGAAGGGAACGGACATCCGGAGGGATTTATCGGAGAGGAAGAAACCTCCCTGGGCGAAAAAAGTGGGGTCTTTCTTCAAGTCGGGCATTCCGGGGCCGGTTGCGGGCCGGACCAGCTGGAGGGTCACGGTGAATTGATGGGGCTTTTTGGGGTAGGGCAACTTCCCCGTGTAGATCAATCGGATGGGATATCCCGGCTCGAGGGTGACCCAGGCCCTGCCCGAGGGAACGGGGATCTTCCTGGGCCTGTATCCCTTCGCCTCCACCCAGATCGACGAGAAGTCGCCCTTGGGGAGAAGAAGGGCTTGGCCGGCGAGACGTTCGATCCTTGATTTCCAGTCTTTTCCCCAGTAGACGGTGAATTCGGGGATGGATCTTCCCTTCGGATCCATGACTTCCAGGAGAGAGACCTGGATCTTGTCTCTCAGGTCGAGGGGGTGGATCCTTGGGTCCCGGCACTTCCCTCCCGGAGGGACGAGGATGTCCGGGACACGGAGGAAAGGATAGTCGGACCCCTCGAGGAAGACCTTCAATTCACCCTTTCCGGGGTGGAGGCCTTCCCAGGTCCAACGGTTCTTTCCGGAAACTCTCCCTTTGTACCATCTATGTCTACCACCGGGCCGGAGAATGTCCAGGTAACTCGAGAGATCCATAAGGGAGACCCCCTTGGGCAGCGTGACTTCCACCGTGAGGCTCGTCCCCTTGCCCAGGAAGAGGCGAACGTTCTTTTCTCCTTCCCGGACCGTTTTCTCCTGAGATGGGAACCACCCCTCCTTGAAAGCCTGGAGGGTCGCTGTTCCGGAGACTGGTTTCCCGAAGATGCGAAATCCACCCTTTTCGTCGGTCCGGGTCTCGATTTCAGGGATGCCGGAAGGTCCGGAAGGCCAAAGGACCAGGGGGGAGGGGGCCTTCTCCCACGCTATGACCTCCGCGCCTCCGATGGGATTCCCCCCCGAATCCATGACCTTTCCAGATGCAAGGAGAGGGAACTCCGTAAGGTGGATGTCGCCAAGGTCAGTGACCCCCGGGGGAAAGTCCCTGCTCAAATCCACTCTCCCCAGCATGGTGCCCCGGGATGGGCTGGGTGGAAGGATGACCGTAAGGGTTCGATCCCCGGCCTGAGATTTTCCCCAAGGGAGATCGAGCCGGAACCTTCCCCTCTTGTCTGTTTCCATTTTAAAGGAGGATCGCGGGGTCGAACCGTCAGGGCAGCGGATTTGGATTTGGATCGTGACTTTTCTCTCCGAGACGGCCATCCCGGAAGGGAAGAGGATCCTTCCCGAGATGGAAGATCTTTCCCGGACGTGGAACAGGAAGGAGACCTTTTCGCCCGGGCCCGTGGGCCCTTGTTTTACCATGGAGGGTGGAGGAGGGGAGCCTGTGGATCCCCTGCCCAGGGGGCTCAGGATTGCCCGTAAGGTCAGCCCGGTCTCCACGAAGGGGAAGAGGGCTTTTCCCTTCAGGACGTCCCGGCTGAACACCCAATCCTCACGGAAGAAATCCAGGAAGCTGATGTAAGGCTTTCCTGGCTTTTCGGGGTCCACGGATTCGAGGTAGACGAAATACCTGTCGTCCGGAACGGGGCCCTTGGAGGTCTGAACCAGGACTTCCACGCTCCCCGTGGGAGGAAGGTGAAGAACCACGGGTTTTCCGGGGAAAGGCGCCAGGACGCCTTCCTTCCACGTCTTGTCCCTGCATGGGAAGGCCAGGCTCGCGAGGAAGACTTCCCTGGCCTTCGGCCGGAGGTTGTGGAGTTTCTCTTCCCCAACGAAGACTTTTCCCTCAGGGGCCTTGGTCTCGAAGATGTTGTATTCGGTATGCAATCTTCCTTGAAACTTGAACCTCACAGGTATCCCGGCCCGGGGCCTTCCGTCGGCGTCCACGACCTGGACCACCGCCACCGGAGAGGGAGCGAGTTCCAGGGTCAAGGGGGGATTGCCGATCTCCTTTCCCTCGAGAAGGGCCCAGCGGAAGCCTTTCCTGGCCCCCAGGTAGACGCCCTTTTTCTTTTCCAGGGGAGGGATCCAGGCCACGCCTTGCCGGTCGGTCCAGAAATTCTTTCCGTCCCGGAGGAGGTTGTACTTGATGGCCCGGACGCCGGTGCGCCTGATTTCATACTCGATATGCTTGGAATAGGAAGACTTGGAGAGGTCCAGGGCCATGACCCGCGCCTTGGGAACGGGCTTGCCCGTGGCCTTCTCCACGACCAGGACCTTCCAGGGTCTTTCCGCAGGCGGGAGTTCCACCTCCTTGCGCTTCGGAGTTTCTCCTTTCTTCCGGCTCTTTCCCTTTCCCGGATGGTCCTTGGAGAGGAGTGGGGGAGGGTTGGGCGCCTTCCCGGTCGTCCGGCCCGGCAAGACCGGAGTTTCCGGAGGATTCCCTCCTTCCAGGACCAGCCAGAGGATGGTGAAAGAGACCAGGATCCCCCCAAGGACGGCGACAGACTTGCGCACCTGTTTTCTCTCTCCTGAAAAACCAGGAGAAAAAGTATTCCTTCCACTATTTCCGTCAAGCCCTCCTTCCGGGAAAAGCTCGTTCTCCCTGGTTTTCTGGTTAGGTCCATCCAGGGACGGGGAGACTCCGAGTAGGGAACCCCGGACCAATCAGAAGGCCCTTGCGGAAAACCCGGATCTACAGGCTACTTCCGGGGTCCTTGGGTCTCGGATCCACCAGGGCCAGGGTTTCTGGAGGGAGCCGGGTTGGGGGGGGACTTTTCTGGTTTTTCCTTGAAAATCCGACAGCAAGTGAAGAGATTTCAAGGAAAAACGAGGTCTAGATGAAATCCTTGATTCCACGCAAGAAGGCTCTAGCCAGGGTGTTGGAACTCCTGGACCGGCACCCCGTGGTGGCTCTCCTTGGGGCCCGGCAGGTGGGGAAGACCACTCTGGCCCGGGAGGTGATGGCCTCGAGAAAGCCGGGGGTGTCCTATTTCGACCTTGAGGACCCGGCCGACCTGGCGCGCCTCCAGGACCCCATGCTGGCCCTGAGAAACCTGGAGGGCCTGGTGATCCTGGACGAGATCCAGAGGAAACCGGATCTCTTTCCCGTTCTGCGGGTCCTGGCCGACCAGCCCGGGGTGGACAGGCGCTTTCTGATCCTGGGGAGCGCTTCCCCCGGCCTTCTCCGGCGGAGTTCCGAAAGCCTTGCCGGAAGGGTTTACTTCTTCCATCTTTCAGGTTTCGGCCCCGAAGAGGTGGGAGTCGAAGAGGTGGAGCGGTTGTGGCTTCGCGGCGGATTCCCCCGCTCTTTCCTGGCCGCCTCGGACAGGGAGAGCAGGGAATGGCGCGTTCAATTCACCAGGACATTCCTGGAAAGAGATATCCCCGATCTGGGAATCCGGATCCCTCCGGAGACCCTGCGGCGTTTCTGGGCCATGGCAGCCCATTCCCACGGGCAGGTATGGAATTCATCGGAATTCGCCAGGTCCTTCGGTGTGAGCGACGCCACTGTCCGGCGCTACATGGACCTTCTCATTTCCACCTTCGTTCTCCGGCTTCTGCCCCCCTGGCACGAGAACCTGAAGAAGAGGCAGGTCAAGGCCCCGAAACTCTATTACACCGACACGGGCCTTCTCCATACCCAGCTCAGGATCGAGACCCGGGAGGACCTGCTCGCCCACCCCAAGGTCGGGGCTTCCTGGGAAGGCTTCGCCCTGGATACGGTGATACGGATCCTCGACGCGGAGCCCGGGGAGTACTATTTTTGGGCCACTCAAGGGGGAAGTGAGTTGGATCTTCTGGTCTTTCGGGGCAGAAAACGGCTTGGATTCGAATTCAAATTCACCGAAGCTCCCAGGGTGACACGGTCCATGCGCATCGCCCTGGAAGACCTGAGGCTGGACCGTCTTGTCGTCGTCCACGCGGGAGAGAAGAGTTTTCCCATGGGCGAGAAGATCCATGCTGTTCCTTGGAAAGAACTGCCCGCCGAGGTCGGCAAAGGAACGGAGCATCCAGGCAGGTAATCCACCCGGAAGTGGAGGTTGCGAAATGGATCTCGAGGAATTCAGGAGCGAGGCCCACAGGCTGGTGGACTGGATGGCGGACTACCTGGAGGGAATCCGGAACTACCCGGTGAAACCGGGGGTCCGGCCCGGGGAGATCCTGGGCGCCCTCCCCGAGGATCCCCCTGAGAAGGGGGAGCCCTTCCCGGAGATCTTCTCCGACTTCCGGGAAACCATCCTGCCCGGGATCACCCACTGGCAACACCCCTCCTTCTTCGCCTACTTCCCGGCCAATTCTTCCCCGCCCTCGGTGCTGGCCGAGATGCTCACGGCGACGCTTGGGGCCCAGTGCATGAGCTGGCTCACCTCCCCGGCGGCCACGGAGCTGGAGGAGAGGGTGATGGGCTGGCTCGGGAAGATGATCGGCCTTCCCGGGAAATACTCGGGGGTGATCCAGGACACGGCCTCCACCTCCACCCTGGTCTCGCTCATTACGGCCCGGGAGAAGGCCACGGGCTTCGGCGTGAACGAAAGGGGGTTCGGGGAAGGGGAGCGGTTTACCGTCTACGGATCGACCGAGACCCACTCTTCGGTGGAGAAGGCCGTGAAGATCGCCGGTTTCGGCAGGGAGAGTTTCCGGAAGGTGGGGGTGGACGGGAACTTCGCCCTCCTTCCCGGGGAACTGGAGAAGACGATCCGGGCCGACCTGGATGCGGGATTCCGTCCCCTGGCCGTGGTGGGCACCCTCGGAACCACGGGCTCCACGGCCATGGATCCCCTGAAGGACATGGGGGAGATCTGCAGAAGATACGGGCTCTGGTTCCACGTGGACGCCGCCTTCGCCGGGACGGCCTTGATCCTTCCCGAGTTCCGCTTTCTCGGGGAAGGCCTGGAATACGCCGACACCTTCGTCTTCAACCCACACAAGTGGATGCTCACCAATTTCGACTGCTCCGCCTACTTCGTCCGGGACGAGGAGGCCCTGGTCCGGACCTTCGAGATCCTCCCGGAATACCTGAAGACCCCCGAGGGAAGGCGGGTCAAGAACTACCGGGACTGGGGGATCGCCCTGGGGCGGCGGTTTCGGGCCCTGAAGCTCTGGTTCGTGATTCGAAGCTACGGGGTGGAAGGGATCCGGGAGATCCTGAGGAGGCACATCGAGATCGCCCGCTGCCTGGAGGAGGAGATCCGGGGGAGGGAGGATTTCGAGATCCTGGCGCCCCGCGTCCTCAACCTGCTCTGTTTCCGGTACCACCCCCCGGGCGAGGACGACCCTGAGAGGCTGAACGCCCTCAACGAGAGATTGCTCCAGGCCGTGAACGAGACGGGCAAGGCCTTCCTCTCCCACACCAAGCTCCGCGGCGCCTATACGATCCGCATGGTGACCGGCCAGACCCAGGTCACCCTGGAGGACGCCCTGGCGGCCTGGGATCTGATCTTTCGCTTTGCCGAAATGCTTTGAAGTCAGGGGATGGAGGCCCAGGTGAAGGTGTCCCTGGGGACGAGGAGGGCAAGGACGGCCATGGGGGTCTCATAGTAGGGGCATCCGAAGGAGACGAGGCCGCTGAAACGTTTGAGTTGGAACCGCCCGTCCGGGTCCTGGCACCTGGGGAGGGCGGGAAGGACCCATTCCGCGAACCCTTTCCACCGGCTCCCTCCCATGTGCCTGCAGGCCAGTCCGCTGAGCCAGAAATACTGGGCGAAGACGCCGTGGACCTTTCCCCTCAGGATGGTCTTGAAGTGACGGTCCACGAAGGCGGCGGCCTTCTTGTATTCCCTGCTCTTCTCCTTGCCCAGGCAGGCCAGGGCCAGGCAGGCCACGGCCGTCCGGCCCCCGGCGGAAAGCATCAGCTCCTTCATGGGGTGCCCGATTCCGTAGGCGAACCCCCCGTCGGCGTTCTGGAGTCTTTGGTAGTAGCGAAAGGCCGCCTCCAGGCATTTTTTCGTCGCCGGAAACCCGGCCTTCCCCAGGGCGTGGAGGGCGAGCACCGCCAGGTTGGTGGCGGCCACCATGTCGGAGGAGTAGTTCGCCATGGGCACGGACCCGTGAAACCAGCCCCCCGAGGAGACCTGAAGTTCCTGGAGGCGCCGGGAGAGGGCCTGGAGAGGTTTTTTCAGCCCCTTCAACCGGTCCCGCAGGTAGATCTCCGCCAGGGCCAGGGAGGCGAAGGAAGCGATCCAGGTCTCCATGGTCCTGTCTTTTTTGAAAGACCCGTCCGGGCGGAGTCGGGCCAGGACGAAACCCAGGAACCGGCGGATCGCGTCCTTGTATTTCCCTTTCCTGGTGGAGCTTCCCTCGGCAAGGAGCGCCAGGCCGCAGACCAGGGTGTAACTCATCACCCCGCCTTTGAGACCCCAGCTTCCGTTGGGGTTCTGGTGGGAGGCGATCCAGGCCAGCCCCTTTTCCAGGGCCCGGGCGATCTCTTTCCTGGAATTCCCCGGCGCCGGCTTGCTCGCCTGGGGCCGGGCCCCGCCCCCCGGGAAGAGAAGAAGGATGAAGGCCGGGAAAAGGAAGAGGGAGAGGGATCGCATGGGCGGCCTCCGGTCGGGATTCCCGGGAGGGGCGGCCCGGGAAGGGAGCCGTCTCGAGGGTCCCCGGGAAGAATCCCTTTGTCAACGGGCGGCCCGGCCCGGGTGGTAGAATGAGAACTCTCGAAAGGGAGCGGCCCCATGCGAGTCTTTTTTCCCCTCCTTCTTCTTGCGGCCGGCCTCTTCCCCCAGGAGAAGGCCCCGCCCGGGCCTCCAAAGAAAGAGAAATCCAAGGCTGTGGCCAAAGGCGTGGCCTACCTTCTCTCCAGCCAGCAAGAGGACGGCTCCTGGCTCGCCGACCCTTCGTACAGGGACCGTAAATCCCCGCTTCTCCTCGCGCCTGGGGACAACATCTTCACCGACGACACCCTGGCCTGCACCTCCCTTTGCGCCCGGGCCCTCCTGGCCTGGCGGGACGAAGGGGGCAAACGAGCCGGGGCGGCCCTGGAGGGGGCCCTGGCCTTCCTGGAGAGGGAGATGGAAAAGGGGAAGAAGCGGTTTCTCTCCCGGCGCACCTCGCCCATCTGGCAGGCCTACGCTCTGGACCTCCTCCTGGACCTGCGAGCTTCCGGGGACCCGGCCTGGCGGAAACGAAGAAAGGAGATCCAAAAGTCGGCGGACCGACTCCTCGGCTTCATCCGGGCCGGCGAATGCAAAGGAGGGGGCTGGACCTACACCTACTACGACTCCACAGCCGGGACCCCACGCTCCTTCACGACGGCCCTTCTGGTCCGCTCCCTCCTCCGGGCGGGGAAGGAAGGGCTTGCCGTCCCCAAGGGGCTCGTGGAACGGGGCCTGGCCCTCCTCCTTCGCTCCCGCCTGGAGAACGGGGGCTACCGCTATCTCCTTGCCCGGCCCGACTGGCCTCCCAGGGTCACTCCCATGGGCTCCATTGGAAGGATGGCCCTGATCGAGGGGACCCTTCTTCGGGCCGGCAGGGCGAAACCCAAGGACCTTCGAAGGGCGGTGGAGACCTTCTTCCGCCACGAGGACCTCCTGGACCAGGCCGTGCAAAAACAGACCCGGTACGGCAACGAAGGATGCCACGTATACTTCGCCTGGTATCACCTCTCCGAGGCCCTCACGCTCCTTCCCGCCGCATCCGCGAAACTCTACAAGGAGAAGGCCGCCGCCCACATCCTTTCCCGCCGCCGTCCCGACGGCTCCTGGTGGGACTCCAAGCGGGCCGGCCCCCGGGCCGCCACCGCCATGGCCCTCCTGGCCCTGGCCTGCCTGGAGGGGCGGGTCGAATGATCGCACGGGCTTTTCAGGCATCTTTTTGAGGGAAGGCCCCATGTCGTCCGGGCTTGCCATCCAGGCGGGGTGTTGCCTCCCTCCCCGAACTTCAAACCACCCATGGGAGAGGATAGAATCCCGACAGCCAGGAAGGGGGGAAAAAGCAGGGAGGAAGAGACACATGATCCAAAGAATCGAAGCGCTTGGCTACCGGGCCCTGAGGTATGTATCCAGGTCCGTGGAAGGGTTCCAGGTCCTGGTGGGCCCCAACGCCAGCGGCAAGTCCACTTTTCTGGACGTGGTCGCCTTCCTGGGGGACGTGCTCCGGGGAGGTGTGGACAGGGCGGTCGAGGGGGATGCGAGCCTGGGAATCCCCATGCGGGCTCCCGATCTCCAGCACTTGGTATGGCTGAGAAAGGGTCCCCGCTTCGAACTGGCCGTGGAACTTGCCATCCCTCCAGGAATTCAGGAGCGGCTGGAAAATCCCAGGTGGAAACTCATCCGCTACGAAGTTGCCGTTGTGGGGAACAAGGGCCTGGAGCTTGCCGCGGAGAATCTCTGGCTCAGGCCGGAGAGGAAAGGACCTGGGAAACAGCCCGTTCAGAAAGAACTCTTTCCCGACCCGGAAGAGCCCCCGGAGAGTATCGTCCGGCGCCACGGCGCCAAGTCTCCCCAAGGATGGAGGAAAGTGGTCTCCCGGGGCAGGGAACCCGAGAATGTCTATTTCTATTCCGAGACCACAAGATGGAACAATCCCTTCAAGCTGGCCCCGGAGAAGTCCGCCCTCGCGAATCTTCCGGAAGATCCCAAGAAGTTTCCCGGGGCCATATGGGCGCGGAACCTTCTCATGGAAGGGGTTCAGAGGATCACCCTGTCGAGCCGGGCCATGAGGAATCCCAGTCCCCCCGGCAGGGCCAAGGGATTCCTGCCGGACGGATCCAACCTCCCCTGGGTCATCCATGAGCTGGAACACAAGCATCCCGACCGCCTGAAGCGCTGGATAGGGCATCTCAAGGAAGCGATTCCGGACCTAGTGGGGGTTACCACCCGTGAAAGGGAGGAGGATCGGCACCGGTATCTCGTTCTTCGTTTCGAAAACGGCCTCCAGGCCCCGAGCTGGTTGGTTTCCGACGGGACCTTGCGGCTGATGGCACTGACCCTTCTGGCCTACGCACCCATGGTTTCGGGGGTTTACCTCATCGAGGAACCGGAGAACGGCATCCACCCGAGGGCTGTGGAAAACGCTTTTCAATCCCTTTCTTCCGTGTATGACGCCCAGGTCCTCGCCGCTACCCATTCTCCTATTCTGCTCAGCCTGGCGGAACCGAAACAGATCCTCTGTTTCGCGAGAAACCCTGAAGGAGCCACGGACATCGTCAGGGGGGACGAGCATCCCGCCTTGAGAACCTGGAAGGGAACCGTGGAACTGGGCACCCTCTTTTCAGGCGGCGTCCTGGGATGAAGGATCTTGTCGTATGGGCGGCGGACAAGAACATGGAGGCCGCGGTCCGCGTCCTTCTCGGGAAACGCCTGCCCTCCTTGGGAATCCGCAAGGTGACTCTGGATATCTATGTCCATCCCCAAAGAGATCCCGGTTGTTTTCAGGACGGGCCGGAAATCTTCAGGGACTTTCGGAGGGAGTTCCGGCATGGGTTGCTCATGCTGGATTTTGCATGGAGGGGGTTCCTGCAGGATCCGCGCTGGATTTGGAAGAGAA
>CAYQBW010000053.1:791-9968 GCA_964415725.1 uncultured Planctomycetia bacterium | reverse complement strand
GGGGGGGGCCGGGCGCGGGCGGAGCCGTGGGCTTTTCCCACGAACCGCTGAAGAACCCTCCAGGGGGTGTCCTGAAAATGGAAAGGACCCCTTTCCGGGACCTGTTTCCTCGGGGAAAACGGGTATCCTGGATCCCTCCCGGGCGAGGGGAGAAGAAAGAGAAGAGTGGAAGACCATGGAATTCGCCTCCATTCCCGAAGTCCTGGAGGACCTGAAAGCGGGCAGGATGATCATCCTTGCCGACGACCCCGGCAGGGAGAACGAGGGAGACCTGGCCATCGCGGCCGAAAAGGTCACTCCCGAGGCCATCAACTTCATGATCACCCAGGGAAGGGGCTGGGTCTGCCTGGCCCTGGACGGGGAGATCTGCGACCGCCTGGAACTGCCCCTCCAGGTGGCCACCAACACCTCCCGGTTCGGAACGAACTTCACCGTCACCATCGAGGCCAAGGAGGGGGTGACCACGGGGATCTCGGCCAGCGACCGGGCCCGGACCATCCTCACCGCCGTGGCCGACGGCGCCAAGCCCTCGGACCTGGTCCGTCCCGGCCACGTCTCCCCCCTTCGGGCCCGCGAGGGGGGCGTCCTGGTCCGGGCGGGCCAGACCGAGGGGATCGTGGACCTCTGCCGCCTGGCCGGTCTCAAGCCCGCCGGGGTGATCTGCGAGATCCTGGACGAGAAGGGCGAGCCGGCCCGGCGTCCCTACCTGGAATCCTTCGCGGCGAAACACGGCCTCAAGATGTGCACCGTGCCCCAGCTCATCGAATACCGCCGCCGGAGGGAGCGCCTCATCCAGAGGGTGGTCTCGGTGAACCTGCCCCTGCGTTTCGGGGAGTTCCAGTGCCACGCCTACCGGTCGCTGGTGGACGGCGTGATCCACCTGGCCCTTTGCAAGGGGATCGAGCTTCCCCGGGGAAAGGAGGGGCGGTTTCCGCCCATCGAGGAGCCCGTCCTGGTCCGGGTCCACTCGGAGTGCCTCACGGGGGACGTCTTCGGAAGCCTCCGGTGCGATTGCGGCAACCAGCTCCACAGGGCCCTGGAGATGATCGCCTCCGCCCCCCGGGGCATCCTTCTCTACATGCGCCAGGAGGGCCGGGGGATCGGCCTGGAAAACAAGCTCAAGGCCTACGCCCTCCAGGAGGAGGGCATGGACACGGTGGAGGCCAACCTCGCTCTCGGTTTCCAGGCGGACGAGAGGGAATACGGAACGGGGGCCCAGATCCTCCACGACCTGGGCGTGCGCAAGATGCGGCTCCTTTCGAACAACCCGCGGAAATACACCGCCTTGAAAGGCTACGGCCTGGACATCGTGGAGCGGGTCCCCATCGAGATCCCGCCCAACCAGCACAACCGGAAATACCTGAAGACGAAGAAGTGCAAGCTGGGCCACATCCTGGAGGACATCTAATCCTTGTTTTCGGTAAGAGGGGTATCCGCCCCGCCCCGGCCGCCGGCTATTTCAAGGGGGTGACGCCTTTTTTCAGGAGGATGTTGCCGTACTTGGCGGTCTCCCCCGTCATGACCACGGCGAAGGCTTTGCGGGCCCTCTCGTAGAAATCGAACCTCCCGATCCTCGCGATGGGGGGCGCCCCGGGGGCGTGCCTGTCCACGGCTTTCCGGTAGGACTCCTCCACCGCGGGGTCCAGGGCGTCCCCCGGTTCGGCGGCCATCATCACCAAGGGGCTCTCCACGTAGGAGTCCAGCTCGAAGAGCGGGAGGATGGCCTCCAGCAAGGGAGGGATGGGGATCCCGTCGCAACGCAGAACCCTGGGGTTCAGGCTCTCGCCGGGGAAGTGGGCGTCCGCCAGGACCAGTTCGTCGCCGTGTCCCATCCGGCACAGCAAGGCCAACAGCTCCGGGCCGAGCAGGGGGGAAATTCCTTTCAACATGATCCGCCTCCAGGTTCCAGGGGCTTCTAGAGAAAAACCCAGTCTACCCGCTCCGCCCGGAGGATCGGCGCCGCCGAGTGAAAAGGGGAGCCGGGGGTTCATCCCCGCCGGGGGAAGAGCCGAACTTTCCGGTATGGATTCTTCAAGGGGAAGACGCCAGGCACGGGGCCGGGGGGGGATCCTCCTTTTCCTTCTCTTTTTCTTCCTTCTCTTCCTTCCCGCCTTCCCGGCCCGGGCCCAGGAGGGAGAGAGGAAGGTCACCCTGAGAACCGCCCTGGACGAGGGGATCGTGAAACTCGGCGTCCAGGGGTTGGGGCCCGACAAAATCAGGATCAACCTCCAGTCCCTGGTCCTGCGGAAGCTCCGGGTCCGGGTGCCCAGGGGGAGCCTTTTCGGGCCCAGCCTGGTGATCAACGCCGGGAGGCAGGTCAACCGGGTCCAGGAGATGGTGACCCTGAACGAAGAATGGATCCCCCTGGACCCCAAGCGCCTGGTCTCCCGGGACCTCCCGGCGGCCTGCGCGGACCTCTGGGCCCGCATTCCCATGCCCTGGCACGTCCTCTCCTACCGCCCCCGCAAGAAGGCGCCCGGGGCGGAGAGTCTTTTTCCGGTCTTCGAGAAACTGGATCTCCCCTGGGAGGTACGGCAGGCGGCCCTCTGGATCCTTACAGACGATGCGACCTTCCGGGAGATGAACCGCCCCCGGCCCAAGCATCCCCGGGGGTTCGGGCCCAGGAAGATTCCGCCCCGGGCCTACGCGGCGGCCATGATGGCCGTGGAGCGAAGCGGCCGGTCCCTGGCGGGGCGCCGTTGCGGGAAGGATTCCTGGGTCCTGGTCCCGGCGGCCCGGCCCTGTCTCTACCCTCCCTGGGCGCGGCTCCTCTCTGCCTGGGCCCTGGCGAAACTCCACGCCCGGGGCTACGCCGGGCCCTACCCCAAAGTGCTTCTGGAGATCCTGGAGCGTGACCGGGACCCCATGCTCTGCCTGGAGGCCTTCAAGGCCGCCGCCGCGGCGCCGGGGCCGGGGACCCTGGCGGCCATGAGAAAATACCTGGACCGTTTCCCCAAGCCTCCCCCGGGGGCCGGGTTTTCGCCGATGCGTGTTTATCTTGCCATGGCCCGTTCGACGGGCTGGAGGAGGGAGGGGAACCGGGCGGCGGCTCCCCCGGCGGCGGGCGGCGCTCCTTCCCCCTTGTCCGCCGACCTGGACCATCTCCTGGCCGAGATCCGGGGGGGCGGCCCGGAGACCGAGAGGGATCTCCGGATCCTGGCGAAGATGGGGAAGTCCCTGGACGATCCCCGGGCGCGGGTCCAGGTGGGGAAGACCCTGGCGGTCCTCCTGGAGAGAGGCGGGCTTTTTCCCGGGACCGCCCTGGTGGAGGCCGTGGGGGCCTTCCGGGATACCTGGAGCCTGGGAGGGCTCCTTCGCCTCCTGGCCCGCCGGGGCAAGGCCCGTCCCGAGACCCGCTGCGTCTGGGTCCGGCTCGTGGCCCTCTACCCGGACTGGGCGGCCACCCGCTGGCTCGTGGACAGGCTTTCGGACCCGGACCGGCGTGTCCGGGCCGAGGCGGCCCGGATGTTGCGGAAGAGGCCCGATGCCGTGGGCCCCCTTCTCTCCCTGGCCGCCGGGGGGCGCACCCTCACTCTCAGGCTCGCCGCCCTGGACGCCCTGGCCTCCCCCTCGGGGGCCCGGAACTTTCCTCTCCGCCGGGCCGTGGCCCGCCTTTTGGCCGACTCTTCCGACCAGGTCCGGGAAAAGGCCCTCCAGTTGCTTCTTCTCTGGAAGTGCCGGGAGGCCCTGCCCCAGATGCTCACCCTTTGCGCCGAGGACCCGTCCCAGCGCGTTCGGTGGGCCGCCGCCCGGGGGCTCCAGGTCCTGGGGGACCAGAGAACGGCCGCCAAGATCCGGGCGCTCCTGTCTTCGCCCGGCGTCCACTCCAGGGAACTGCGCTTCGCCCTGGCCGGGATCAAGGCGGGAAAGTAGGCCGGCGGAAAAGGCGGGGCCGGCAGGGAAAAAGGAGGAAGTCCGCCCGGGCGGAAGGGGTTGGGCCGGGGAATTCTGTAGAATCCAGGGGAAACCGGGCCGCCGGGGAAGAAGTCCCGGCCCCGGCTCGTCTCACTGGATCTCATGGAGTGCGCCTTGGTAGAGACTTCCACTTCTCCCCGGGATGAACGCGACCTGGTCCGGGAAGCCCTTGCAGGATCCCACGAGGCTTGCAGGGAGCTGGTGGAGCTCTACCAGGACCGGCTCTTCCGGCTCATGGCGCGGTTCACCAGGGATCCCCAGGAGAGGGAGGACCTGGTCCAGGAGGTCTTTCTCAAGGTTTTTCGCCACCTGGGAAAGTTCAAGTTCGACTCCGCCCTCTACACCTGGATCTACCGGGTGGCGGTGAACGCCGCGTCGGACTACCTGGCCGCCAGGAAGCGCCGGCCCCTGGTGCTCCTGGAGGACTTGAAAGTCGTGGAAAAAGGCCCCTCTTCCCGCCGGGAGCCGGCCGGTCCTCCCCGGGCCTTGCTGGCCTCGGAAGTCCGGGAAGTGACCCGGAAGGTCCTGGCCCGGCTGCCGGAGAAGTTCCGTAAGGTCTTGATTCTCAGGGAGTACGAGGATCTCTCCTACCAGGAGATGGCCCGGGTCCTCGGGATCTCCATCGGCACGGTGGAATCCCGGCTCTTCCGGGCGAGGAAGAAGTTCCTGGCCGAGGCGGAGCGCCTCTACCCGGGATTCTTCCGGGACCGCTGGGAGAGGAAAGAAAGGAAAGAAGAGTGATGATCCAACCCGACCAGATCCTGGCCCAGCGCCTGGCCGACGGTCTCCTCTCGGGGGAGGAGGAGAGGAAGGCCCGGGAGCGGATGGACCGGGACCCGGCCTTTCGGGCCCTGGTGGAGGAGGTCCGGGAGGTCCGCGCCCTTTTTGCCGCCTCCCGGGAGGAGGCCCCCCAGGCGGGGGCGCCGCCGGGGTTTTCCTCGCGGGTGGCCCTGGCGGTCCGGGCCGGCCTGGCCGGCGGGCCGGATCTTTGGGCATTGACCCGGAAGCTCTCCTGGGCGGCCGCCGCGGTGCTCCTCCTCTCCCTCACGGTGCTGGCGGGTTTCCAGGCCTCCCGGGGGGGGACGGTGCTTCGGGCGGACGACCTGGTGCGGCGTTACGAGGATCTCCTCCGGAAGGCCCGGCTCCAGGAAGGCCCCAGGAGGGCCCGCCTGGAGGAGAAGTTGAGGAAGTCTTCCTCAGGGGAGGAGAGGAAGGGACTCGAGGAGAAGAAGAAGTGAAAGGAAAGGAAGCCCGGGCGATCGTCTTGCTTTCGGTTCTCTGGCTGGCCGCGGGGTTTGCCGCGGGGTGGACGGCCGGGGTGATCCGCGGGGAAAGGGAGGCGCCCGGCCCCTTGGCGAATCCCATGGTGAAGCGCCTGGAGGAGGTGCTTGGGCTGGACGCCCGGCAGAAGGAGATGCTCTCGGCCGCCCTGGAAGGGAACCGCCGCAAGATCGAGAGGGTGAAGATGGACGAGAGCAGTCTCAATCCTTCGGCGAGAAAAAAGATCGCGCGCATCCGGGCGGAGCTGGACTATATCATCCAGTACGGCATCTTGACCGAAGAACAGTTGGCGAAATACTGGGCCCTCCGCAAGCAAGGGCCCGGGGGCCGCAAAAGGTGAATCAATGCCCAAGGTAACGGGAGTCTCCCTGGAAGGCACGGAATTGCGCGTGGTGGAGCTGGAAGGCTCCTCCAAGCGTTTCCGGATCACCCAGGCTTTCCGCCTCCCCCTCCAGGGGTGGGAGGAGGCCGAGGGAGGGTCCGCCGGGGAGGAAAGCGAGGAAAAGGAGAAAGCCCGGACTTTGGCGGCGGTCTTGAGGGAACGGAAGGTCCAGAAGGAACACGTGGCCTTCGTCCTGGACGGGAAAGACGCCTTCATCCGCAACGCCAAGATCGAGCTCAAGGGCGAGGAACAGATCCGGAAGGTCATCAAGTTCGAGGCGGAGGGGATCTTCCAGTCCCTGGACGTGGACGACGTGGTCATCGACTTCCTGGCCGGCATGGAGGTGGAGGACGGAACGGAGGTCCTGGTTTCCGCCTTTCCGAAACCAATCCTCAGGGACGTCCTGGAGCGGCTGCAGAAGGCGGGCCTGGACCCGGAGCTGGTGGAGCTGGACGCGGTGGCCCTCTTCCGCGGGGCCCAGGCCCTGGGGTTCCTGGACGCGGAGAAGGACCAGGTCATCCTGGACCTGGGTTACTCCTCGGGAAGGATCCTCCTGGTTCACCAGGGCACCCTGGCGGCCCTTCGGTCCCTTCGTTTCGGCCTGGAGACCTTCCTTCCCGAGCCCCCCTCCCCGCGGCCCGGGGAGGAAGCCGGAGGGGAAGCCGGAAAGGAAGCCGGGGAAGGGTCTTCGGTCCCGGGGCCCGGCGCCGGAAGACCCGACCCGGATTCAGTGGAGGCCTACGCCCGGCGGGTGGGCAAGGAAGTGCAGAGGTTTCTCGCCGGTTTCGCCGCCGGGATGGAGATCGACTCGGTCCTCGCCACGGGCAGGGCTCTCCTGGCCGAGGGGGTGCGGGAGGGAGTCGCCCGGGCCCTGGACACGGAAATCGTGGAGTTGAAACCCCTGGAGCGGGTGGAGCACTCCTTCGAGGAAGAGGACGCCGCCGACCTGGAGGCGTCCATCCTTCCCGTCCTCGGGGCCGCCCTGGAGCTTCTCGGGGCCGCCGAGCCGGGCATGAATTTCCGCCAGGAGGAATTCCAGTTCACCCGGAGCTTCGAGCGGATGAAATTCCCCCTGGTGGTCTGCCTGATGCTCCTGGCTTTCTTCCTGGTCCTCAAGTACACCCGCACCGCCCGGGAGACGAGCCTCTACAAGCTCTACCTCGGCACCCCCCAGGCCCGGGGTAAGAGGGCCAAGGGGCAGTTGATCCCCCGGGTCTACGCGGCCTACCTGGCGCCGAGCCTTCCCGTGGACCTGGCCCGGAAATACAGGGTTCCCCCCAAGACGGTGCCCGTGACGGGAGTGCTTCGCTACTACAAGTCCATGCTCGAGAAGTACGAGCGCCAGAAAGAGGCCGAGCTGGGCTACTACCCCGACCTTCCCCCGCTGGACTCGGGCCTCCACGTTCTTCGGGCCTTCGCCTGGTATTTCGAGAGGGCCAGGAGCCGTTTTTCCGGGAAGGTCCTGGTCACCTCCCTGGACCTCAGGGTGGACCCCAAGAAGAACGCCCGCTACCTGGCCTTCGATCTCCTCTTCTGGGGGGACCAGGCCCGCAAGGACTTCGACGAGATGCGACGGATGTGGGACCAGGTCTGCAACGAGACCAAGAAGTCCCCCTACAAGGAGTCTCCCTTCCGGGCCTTCGTCCCCAGCGTGAAGGAGGCCCAGACCAATCCGCCGGGAGGGATCTGGCGGAAAGGGAACAAGCTCATGATCAAGGAAAAGATTCCCGTGGTCCCCGACTGGCCGCCCAAGGGATCGTGAGGAGGAACCATGGGACCGGATACGGAAAAGAAATCCCTGGACCTGTTCAACCTGGTTCTCGTCCTCTCCCTGCTGGCCTGCCTGGGATTCGGGATCCTTTACGCCCTGGAGCGTTACCACCTCAAGGAGATGAAGAACGCCTTCCGGGAGGCGGAGGTGATCGTTCCCAAGATCCGGGCCCTGGCGGAGTCCATCGCCAAGCTCAAGGCCAAGGAGCGGGCCGGCGGAAAGGTCACGGACGCCCACGACTACATCGAGAAATACATCGAGGTGGGGGGCAGCCTGAGCAAGGACGACTTCAACTTCAGGGACGGCGAGCGTCCGCCCGACAAGAGGGGTTTCCAGGACCACACGGTGACCGTCACGTTCCAGCAGGGGCGCAAGAACCGTAAATACCTCTCCCGCAAGAACATCTTCAACATCCTCTTCAATATCGAGTCCCAGTCCAACCAGTTCCGGATCGGCCGGCTCAACATGATCGCCAAGGAGGTGGCCGCCGGGTTCGGCCGGCGGGGAAGGAAGGACCCCCGGGAGCTTTCCGACCTGTGGCTCGTCCGGGAGATCGGGGTGGTGCGCAGGACGCCCGTGAAAGTCATCAAGAAGGGCGCCAGGGGCCGGGGATATACCCGAAGGAACCTCAGGAACAGGTGAGATGAGCGGGCCCGGCCTGGCATCCCAGAAGGTTGGGCGGACCGGGGCGGCCTGCGCCCTCCGGGCCGTCCTGGCGGCGGCCCTGCTTTTTTTCCTTTCGTCCTGCAGTTTCCTGGTGAACTACACGGACCGGCTGGTGGACCCCGGCACGGGCCGCACCCCCGTGGTGACCTGGCCCGCCCGGTTCGGCTGGGGGCTGGGGTTCGTGGCGGGCCTTCCCCTGGACCTGGCCGGCGCGCCCGTGAGCTATGCCGTGTACAAGGCCGGAGACAGCCAGGATCCGGGCTACCTCTTCTACTTTCTCTTCCCCTCCCTGGTGACGTCCCAGGTGGGCACGCTGATTCTCGGCGCGCCCTTCGATTTTCTAGAGTTCGTGACCTATAGATGGTGGTCCGGGGGGGAAGGAGGAGGAGAAGAAGAAAAGAAGGCTTCCCCTCCCTCCAAGGGCGGGGCGGCCGGCAAGGGCGCCGGAAATTGAGCGAACGAAACGGCCGGAAGCGGGCCCAGGCCGAGGCCCTGGAGCAGGCCCTCCTGGAGGGGGAGGGAAAGGGTTCGCTGGAGGCGTGGCTGGCCTACCTGCTCCCCCGGGAGGCCCTGGAGGACTTCACCAGGCGCTTCGCCTTGAAGATCAAGGGGTTCCGGGTGGAAAAGGCCCCGGACCGGATCCTTCTCTCCGCTCTCTCCAAGGCCTTCCTCGAGAAGGGAGAGGTCAGAAAGGCCGTCCTGGAGCGGATCGGGGAGCCGGCGGAAAGCGCTCCGGAGCCTTCCCCTTCTCCGCCGGCGGGCCGGGAAGAGGAGCGGGACCAGGACCAGGGAGAGGTCCGGGAGCTGCGTTCCAGGCTGGAAGCCCTCCAGGTGGAGTGGAACGTCCTGGAACTCAAGGAGAAAGAACTCCAGGGGGAGTTGAAGAAGGCCCGCTCGGGGGAGAAGAAATTCCGCCGCCGGGCCCTGGAGGCGGAGGAGGGAAAACGAAAGCTCGAAGAGCAGGTGCGCAAGCTCAAGAGCCTGGCTCCCGAGGCCAAGCAGGCCAAGGACCTGCGGCGGGAGGTCCAGTCCCTCAAGGAGGAGAACGAGCGTCTCCGGGCCACCTTGGCCAGCTTGAACACCGACAGGGTCAACCTGGAGCGGGAGGTGGAGGAACTTCGCCGCAAGAGGGGCAAGAAGGCCCCCCGGGAGCCCAAGAGGG
>CAYQBW010000053.1:325-781 GCA_964415725.1 uncultured Planctomycetia bacterium | reverse complement strand
CCAAGAGGGAGCCCCCTCCGGTCCTTCCCGGCGAGGATCCCGACCAGTGGCACATCCCCGTCTTCGAGAAGGAGTTCCAGGAGGCCCTTCTCTCCGCCCCCGCCCCGGAGGCCCAGCGGATCCTCAAGACCGTATTCTTCGCCTGCCAGGATCCCGCTTACCCCTCGCTCAACCTGAAGAAGCTGGAGGGGAAGGGCGACCTCTGGTCCGTCCGGGTGGATCCGGGAATGAGACTCATCTTCTTGAGGGAGGGGAAGGTGTTCCGGTTTCTCGCGGCCACGGACCGGGAGGACCAGGACACGGAGCTAAAGAGCCTCCGGGAGCGCTACGGTTGATTCGGGCGTGGTTCCATCCGGGGCAGTGATTCGAGGAAGACTGGCGCCGAGCCCCACGGGGGCCCTCCACCTGGGGAACGCCCGGACCTTTCTCCTGGCCTGGCTCCAGGCGCGCTCCATG
>CAYQBW010000053.1:0-315 GCA_964415725.1 uncultured Planctomycetia bacterium | reverse complement strand
TCCATGGGGGGGAAGGTGATCCTCCGGGTGGAGGACCTGGACGGCCCCAGGGTCAAGAAGGGAGCCTTCCGGGAGACCCTGGAGGACCTGGAGTGGCTCGGCCTGGACTGGGACGAGGGCCCGGGGCCGGGGGGAGATTGCGGTCCCTATGTTCAAAGCGAGAGGATGTCCTTCTACGGGGAGATCCTGGAGAGGCTCGGGAGCATGGGGCGGCTCTACCCCTGCGTCTGCAGCAGGAAGGAGATCGCTCTTTCGGCCAGCGCGCCCCAGGGGCCGGGAGGGGAAGGGCCTCCCTACCCGGGGACCTGCCGGGGG
>CAYQBW010000052.1:5301-9997 GCA_964415725.1 uncultured Planctomycetia bacterium | reverse complement strand
TCTGGTGGCCTCTCCCCGGATCGCCGGTGACCGGTCCCGTTCGGGTCCGGTTTCCCCGGCCCTTCCTGGTGAAAGGAAAGCTCCTTCTCCCCGGGGGAGAACCCGCCCCTGGAAGGGATCTCTTTCTCCTTGGAGAGCGGCTGACCTCCCTGGGAAGGACTTCCTGGATTCTCACCGCCCGGACTTCACCTTCCGGAACCTGGAAGGTCGCCGCGCCTCCCGGCGGGGAAAGGGCCGTCCTCCTGGTCCTCTCCCCCAAAGGCGGGCCGGCGGGAATGGCGCTCACTCCCCCCCTTCAAGGAAAAGAGTGCCTGGAGACAGGGGCCCTCCGGCTTCCCCTGGGGACACGCCTTGCCGGCCAGGTCCGGGGGCCCGACGGGAAGGGAATCCCCGGGGCACAGGTTTCCCTTCTTCCGCCCCCGGGAGGTCCCGGCCCCCAGGATCTTCTTGCCCGGAGGGTCTTCACTTCTCCGGAGGGCATCTTCCTCTTCCAGGGGGTGGGCCGGGGCCGCTACCTCCTCCAGGCCCGGGCCCCCGGAAGGGCCGGAGTCCAGCGCGCGCTCCAGGTGGGCGCGGCCCCCTTGGAACGGAAGCTCACTCTTCCCAGGGGGCTGACCCTGAGGGGTAAAGTGCTTCTGCCGGGGGGGAAGCCGGCGCCCGGAGCCAGGATCTCCTTCGAGCCCCTGGCGCAAGGGTGGACTCCTATGGTAGTTCTGGCCGATTCCAAGGGAAGGTTCCTTGCCCGGGGAGTGCCCCCTGTCCCCTCCCGGGTTCGGGCCGCTTGGACCAAAATGGGGTTCAACTGGTCGGCCGTGACGTACTTCCCCGGAAAAGCCGGAAAGGCCCTGGTCCTCCGGCTCTTCCGGGAGCCTTGAACCCCGAACCGGGACGAAAGGAAAGAGGAAGTTTCCATGGACGAGATACTGGTCACGCAGGAACAGTACGACGCCCTCCGCAAGCAACTCGCCGAGGCGGAAGCCCGCCTGGAGGACGCCCGCCGGCGTATCGGCGAGGCGGCCTCCTACGGGGACCTTTCGGAAAACAGTGAATACGACGCCGCCCGGGAGGACGAGCAGCTCTTTCTCTCCATGGTGATGCAGCTCAGGGAGAAGGTCTCTTCCTGCCGGGTCATGACGGAGCCCGTCCAGTCCGTGGAAGGGGAGGTTGTCATCGGCTCCAAGGTCAAGGTCCTCGACCTGGACAAGGACAAGGAATTCGAATACATCCTTGTGGGCGGAGGAGACTACGATTTCGCCAAGGGAGAAATTCCCTACACGGGGCCCCTCGGCCAGGCCCTCCAGGGCGCCAAGGTGGGAGAGACCGTCGAGGTGGAAATCGGCCGCAAGACCCGGCTCTTGAAAATCCTGGAGGTGAGCTAGCCCTCCCTCGCCAGGCGCGCCAGGTTTTCAATTTCCCGGAAACGCCCCTCCCTCAGCAGGGAACGGGGAAAAAGCCCTCCTGTGACGACGTGGAACGCGGCCGCCGGCGGAAGCGTAAGGCCCCAAGGCCCTTCCAGGGCGGGAAAGAGCCCCTTCCTCCTGAGTTCCGAGACGAGGGTCCCCGCCCTATCCGGAAGCAAGGAGAGCGGCGGGGCCAGGAGAAGACAGGACGCGCCAAGCTCCAGGGCGTCTTCCACCTCTCTCCTCTCGCGGACCCGGACCGGCAGGAGGATCCCCACTTCTTTCCCGGCTTCCACCAAGGCCCTTCCAGGCCTGGAAACGGTGACCCAGCAAGCCCCGGCCCGGGCGGCCTCCCGCACTTCCTGCGGGGTGACAGCTCCCGCGGCCCCTGCGAGCAGGAAGGGATCCTCCCGGAAGAGCGGAAAACTCCCCGCGCCGGTTCCGGCCCCGGAAGGATCCAGCTCGAAGGCATCGAACCCGGCCCGCCGGAGGGCCCGGAGGGCGGAAGCGGCCCGTTCCCCCCGGACTTCCCGGAGGCGGACCACCCTCCGGGCCCTGCCCAGAAGATCCAGGACCTGCTTGGGATCGAAGGGAGGCATGCCTCCATCCTGGAGGGAAGGGACCCAAGTTTCACCCCCTTCTTGCCTGGAAGGGGCCCCACCGTTACCCTCTGCCTTCCCGGAACGAGGGACTCGCGGCGGGGCGTGGCTCAGTTTGGCTAGAGCGCTGCGTTCGGGACGCAGAGGTCGCTGGTTCAAATCCAGTCGCCCCGACCATTTCCCTTCCCTCCCCCAACCAGGACCCTGGACCCGGTTACATCTCCCTGAAGTCGTAGGGGGGGGCCGGCTTGTTGCCCAGGATCTCCTCGATTCTCTCCATGAGAGGGGGAGTCAGCTTGGGGACCACGTCCAGGGCCTTCATGTTCTCCTCCACCTGGGAGACCCGGGATGCGCCGGTGATGACGGTGCTCACCCGAGGGTTCTTGAGGCACCAGGCCAGGGCGAGCTGGGCCAGGGTGCACCCCAGTTCCCCGGCCAGGGGCTCCAGTCTTTTCACCTTCTCGATCCGGGCCCTCCCCTCTTCATTCGTAAAGCGCTCCCGGAGCCACTCGTAGCCTTTCAGGTTCGCCCTGCTCTCCTTGGGAATTCCCTGGTTGTATTTTCCCGTAAGGATCCCTCCCGCCAAGGGACTCCAAATGGTGGTTCCCAGGCCGAATTCCTCGTAAAGGGGGGCATACTCCTTTTCCACCCTCTCCCGGTGGAACATGTTGTATTGAGGTTGCTCCATGGTGGGTGGAACCAGGTGTTCCCGCCGGGCGACGTGGAAGGCTTCCCGGATCCGCCAGGCTTCCCACTCGCTGGTCCCCCAGTAGAGGGCCTTCCCCGACCGGACCAGGTGATCCATGGCCCGGACCGTTTCCTCGATGGGTGTATGAATGTCCGGCCTGTGGCAGAAGACCAGGTCCACGTAGTCCAGGCCGAGCCTTTTCAGGGAGGCGTCCATGCCTTCCAGGATGTGCTTGCGCGAGAGGCCCCTGTCGTTGGGGCCCTTTCCCCCCCAGAAAAGCTTGGTCGAGACCAGGTAGTCCGACCGTTTCCAGCCCTTCTTCTTCAGGACCCGTCCCATGATCTTCTCGGCCAGGCCGTCGGCGTAGACCTCGGCGTTGTCGAAGAAGTTCGCCCCCGCCTCGAAGGCGGCCTCCATGCAACGCCCGGCCTCCTCTTCGTCCACCTGGGTCCCGAAGGTGACCCAGGACCCCAAGGAAAGGGCGGAAACCTTGAGACCCGACGCCCCGAGAAACCGGTATTCCATCACGGCTTTCCTCCCACGGCCGGTCCTTCTCCCCCCCAAAGAGGATGGAACAGTCCCCCCGGTTGGTCAACGCCCGAGAAAACAAGAACCAAAGAAGAGAGAGGGCGGCCCCGGGAAGGACCGCCCTCTCTCTCGATCCAGGAAGACCAGGTCAGAATTCCATCCCAACCCAGTTGGTAAGCGCGAACTTGCCGTTTCCAAAAACGCCGCCCTGGGCGTAGAGGTTGGTGCCCACCAGGAATTCACGGTAGGACTTGTACCCGGGATCGATGGCCGGGGTGAGGACTACACCCTTGTTGTTGAGTTTCCCGGAGAAAGCGATCACGGAGAAGGGATGGAGATACCACATGCCCACGCCGGGGATCTCCATTCCCTTGCGGATCACCGTAGGGGAGACCATGATGACCGCGACGGCTCCCGGGAAGTTGGCGGCCCGGATTCTCCACCCGAAGTTGGCCAGGTAGCCGTATTTCTCAAGGTCCGTAAGATCCGGCCAGAGGGCGGCGAACCCGAAGTCGGGTTTGCCTTTCTTCGAAGCGCACTTGGCAGCAGGGTCCACTGCATAACCCTGGAGCACGGGAGACGTGATTCCCAGGTCCATGTTCCAGGCCCGGTTGCCCGCGGTGACCTTGACCTCGGTGTAGGGAGGCACGGTGGGATGATAGATTACATTCCAGCAAATGTTTGGAGAAACCCCTTTCCTGGGATGCTCGCCGCACTTGGGGCTCGGGTAGTAACCGCTCATCCAGATGGATCCGCCGTCCTTGGGCCAGCCCTTGGTCCCGACCTTGTTGGGCCAGTAGATCCCATAGAAGCACCCGTCCGCCGGGATCTTCACGGGCTTCTTCAGGTTGATGGTAATGCTCCATGCCCCGGCGCCGTGCCCGGACCCCCCGATCTTGAAGGGGCCCTCCAACCCGATCACGCCGGTGGCCGTGACATCGGGTCCGCCCGTGGCCGCGACCTTGCGGAAGATCACGTAGTATTGCTCTGCTGAAGCAACGTTTTGATCCTGCACCAAGGCATGGAACTTGACGGCCTGGCGCAGGTATCCGAAGTGGGAGGCGGGAATCTTCTGCAGGCACTCCCCGGGGTTGCTGCTCAGGTATCCACGGGAGGTATATTCCGTGGACCCGTCGTAGACGTGGAAGGTGTTGGCCTTGGGAGTCTGGGCCCAGGCCATGGCCGCCAGGGAAAGAACGGCCGCTGTCAGGTGGATTCTTCGCATCGATGCCTCCTTGTTTGGGAAATGACGCGCGGTGATGAAAAAGGAGCGGAAAAAAGAAAAGGAAAGTCGAACCGGTTTCGAATCCCGATCCCTTTCCTCTTCCCTGTCCATTAGAGGCGGACCCCTGATCCGGGTCAAGGCAAAGGGCTTTCAGGTTTCGAAAAACAAGGGAGATTTCTTCCTCATCCCCGGACTTTTGTCTCTCCTTGAATCACAAATACCGCTGATTCTCGAATCGATACACCTGGAAGGGATT
>CAYQBW010000052.1:0-5291 GCA_964415725.1 uncultured Planctomycetia bacterium | reverse complement strand
GGGATTCCAAGGGGGATCACATTTCCAACAGATCTCACCAGGAAGAAAGGGGCACGACCCGCGGAGGCGGAACGGAGGACCCCCGCCCCGGGCCGCCGGATAGCAGGCGCAGGAAAACGGCCAGCCGCAGGGGCTTTGGGCCCTCGATGTGGATGGAGAGTTTCCTAACTCCCTGGTTCTTTCCTTGGCCCCTGGGATGGGGCGAAGAGGGAAGGGGCTCCGCCGGGAGAACCCGGAACTTCGCGCCCCGGGGCTCCAGGAGGAGGGCCTCCAACCTGCGGCCCATCCTGGAGAGGACCGCCGAAGCGCCTTCCTTCCCCACACGGATCTCCGCCCGGGTGTGCGTAAACCACCAGAGGTCGACGGCTTTCCCCGGCCGAGGTCTCACCTCGTCCTGGACCAGGACGGCTCCTGGTTTGCGGAAGAAGAGAATTCCTCTCTTCACGGAAGCGGCCCGCCCCCTGTAGGCATCGGAAAGATCCAGGACGGCCTCGGCCCGGAGAGGACCGGACTCGAACTTCACCACCCGGGCCCGGGCGAAAGGATCCTGGTCCGGACCCATGCCAGGGTTCAGGACCAGCGTATTGTGCCCTTCCGCCCGCATCCTGTAGTAAGTCCATCGTTTCCCGTTCCCGCCCCGGGACCAGTATCCGGGCAGGTTGTAATCGTCCGCTCCGAGATCCAGGGCCCACCGCACGCCTCCGGCCTCGAACACGAAGGACCCCAGGTCCAGGTGGGCGTGGTTGGCCTGGTTGTCCCCCCCCTTGGCAGCGAGGAAGAAGGCGTTTCCGAGCCCCCAGGCGGAACGGAAGGAAACCACCTGGACCCCCCGGTACCACTTGTCCAAGGGAAGCCCCGCCCCGGCCGGTGACAGGGCTTTCCGGGAATACCAGAGAAGGTCCAGCGGTGCGGGCTTCGGGGTTTCCCTCTCGTGCCAGGCATACACGGGATTCCCGAAACGCCGGGCCATCCAGAAGAAGACGGGCCCGTAGACGGGATGGTCTCCTCCGTCGGCGAAGTTGAAGCTCCTCCCCGAGGGTCCCGTAAGGTAGATGGGAAAGAGCCCGGTCACGTCCATCCCCTTGGCCCGGGAAAGGCCGAAGTCCCTGCCCAGGGAAGCCTCCAGGGAGGCGAGGAACATGGCGGTGTACCGGTTCGCGTAACTCCAATACCCGGGACCTTCCGCCCACCCGCCGTCCGGGGCGAGCCGCGCCAGGGCCCTGGGAAGGCTCGCCAGGGCCCCGCGGAGGATCTCCCGGGCGACCCGGGGGGCCCGGTCCGCCACGGCCAGGGCCCCCATCCCGATCCCGCCGTTGCAGACCTGGTTCCAGTTGTGGCGGGCCTTGACCCACCAGCCGAAGCGGGCTTTCCCCCTGTAGGCCAGGAGAGCCGGCTTCAGACCCTTTTCCAGGATGGCCCCGGCAAGGGCCTCTCTCCGGGCCTCGGTCCAGGCCTGGTGGAGCCAGTCGTATCCCACGGCGAAAGCCGCGGTCATCTCCGCCGTGTCCAGGAAGTGCCTGGGATTCCAATCGGGAAAGCGGGCCGCCGCCTCCAGCTCCTTCCAGGCCCGCTCCAGGTAGGCCTTCCTCATGTGCGGCCGGTCCCCGTCCAGGTGGTAGAGGAAGGCCAGGAGCTTGACCCGGCCGAGGACGCGCCTGCTCGTGGCCAGGAGGCGCAGGCCGTCGGGGATGACGTAGCGCGACGGGGTGGCCTTCAGCACCTCCCGCCCTTCCCGCCGGAGCCGGGCGAACCATTTCCGGAGAAGAGGATCCCTGGGAATCTCCTTCTTCAGGGCCTCGAACCGCCCCGGTCCCACCAGGATCCTGGGGTGGACCCCCCGCAAACCGGCCAAGGGGTCCTCCTTCCCCGGGCCGCCGGTCCCGCAGAGGGCGATGGGCGGGGAAAGAAGGAAAAGCAGGGCCCAGGGCAGGGTGAAGCGTCCGTTCCAGGTCACGAGAAACCTCCCGCCCGCCCGCCTCCCGGCAGGCGGAAACAAAGGCGCCCTTCTTTCCCGCACCCCGGCCTGCTATGTTGCAGGGTCCTGCCCCGTCCCGGAGGAACGGAACCGGAGCCCCCGGCAGGAAGAACCATTGGAACAAGCGGAGCACCCATGATGAAAGCAGGAAACACGCTGGCTCTCTGCGGTCTTCTCTGGGCCGCGGCGTCCTTGCCCGCCCAGGAGAAGAAGCTGGAGAACTTCCCTTTCAACAACACCACCGCCGTCGGGGCGGAACAATTCCTCCGGGCCCACCCCACATACGACGGCCGGGGCGTGGTCCTGGCCGTCCTGGACTGCGGGGTCCAGCTGGGCATCCCGGGCCTGATCACCACCTCCGACGGGAAGCCCAAGATCCTGGAGTGCCGGGACTTCACCGGTGAGGGGGACGTCCCCATGGTGAAGGCCAAGCTCGTGAAGGAAGGCGGAAAAGCCGCCCTGGCTCTCGGCAAGGAGCGCTGGTTCGGCGCAGGGTCCCTTCCCTACAAGGCCAAGGGCCCCTATTACCTGGCGATTTACAACGAGAGCCGGCTGGTCAACAACGAGTTGAAGGACTTGAACGGCAACGGCAGGACCGACGACAAGTGGGCCTTCCTGGTCTTCCAGACCAAGGAGGGTTTCTGGGTGGTCTACCCGGACACCGACATGGACCACGATTTCGCCGACGAAAAGGGACTCCGGGACTACGCGGTCCGCAGGGACACCTTCGAATTCGGCCCAAGGAATCCCAAGAAACAACCCACCATCATGATCTGCTCCGTCACCGTCCGGCCCCAGGAAAAGATCCTGGAGGTCTACGCCCCCACCGGGGCCCACGGCACCCACGTCTCGGGGATGGCCGCGGGCTACCACATGGACGGAAACCCCCACCACAACGGAATCGCCCCGGGCGCCCAGATCCTGGCCCTGAAAATCGGCCACAACGCCCTCTCCGGGGGGGCCACCGTCACGGGCTCCATGATCAAGGCCTACGAATACGCCATCGCCTGGGCCAGGAAGCACAAGATGCCCCTGGTCTGCAACATGAGCTACGGCGTGGGAAGCGAGATCGAGGGGCAGTCGGTGATGGACCGCAAGCTGGACCGGCTCTTCCAGGAGAATCCAACGGTCCTGGCCTCCATCTCCAACGGCAACGAAGGCCCGGGCATCTCCAACACGGGCCTCCCCGCCGCCAGCAAGCGTGTCTGGTCCGCCGGCGCGATGATGACCGTGGACACCCTGGCCACCGTCTGGGGCGCCGACATCAAGACCTACAAGCCTTTCATCTTCACCAGCCGCGGCGGAGAGATCCCCAAGCCCGACGGCCTGGCCCCCGGGGGAGCTTCCTCCACGGTCCCCCGCTACCTCAAGCGGGACGCCATGTGGGGAACCTCCATGGCCAGTCCCCAGACGGCGGGCTTCATGTGCTGCCTGGCCTCTGCCTGCCTGCAGGAAAAGATCCCCTACACCAACATGGTCTTCTACCGTGCCATGCGGAACGCCGCCAAGCCCCTTCCGGGTTGGAACGAGCTGGACCAGGGCGCCGGCTTGATCCAGATGGCCAAGACCTTCGAGTACCTCAAGGAATACGCCGCCCGCAAAGAGTCCGAGAAAATCTACGCCTACGACATCCAGGCCGAGGCGACCACCATGCCCGGCGGCAGGGGACGGGCGGCCTACTTCCGGGCCAGCCATTGGTACCCGGCCTACCCGGACACCACGACCTTCCGGGTCACACCGGTCTTCCCCAAGGGGTTCACTCCCGACCAGAAGATCGACTTCTACCGGGCCTACGACCTGGTCCCCCAGAAGAGCTGGATCCGGATCGACAAGCCTTCCACCTACATCAAGGGGACCACGCCCATGGTTCTCAAGGTCTGGTATGACAAGGAATCCCTCAGGAAACCCGGCCTCTACGTGGGAAGCATCTACGCCTACAGGAAGGACCTCCCCCACAAGCCGGAGAACATCGAATTCCGCCTCCTCAACACGGTGGTCGTCCCCTACACCCTCTCGGCGGAAAACCAGTTCACCCTGGAGATGACGGACCAGCAGGTGGATCCCGGCGACATCCGCCGTTACTTCGTGGACGTCCCGGCGGGCATGCAGGTCCTCTCCACCAGGCTCACCAGCCCGGAAGGAAAGTTCTGCCGCGCCCTGGTGAGCATCTTCTCCCCCACCGGAGAGGAGGCCGCCTCCTGGGTGCCCAAGGTGGAGAAGAGGCCCGGCCCGGTCTACAACCAGGTGGCGGGAAGAAAGCTCTACCCCGGCGTCTGGGAGATCGTGGTCTGGGGCTACTACCAGAACCGGGAGACCTCGACCTACAACCTCAGGATCCAGGCCTCGGGCTTCAAGTCGGAGCCCAGGGAGCTGGAGTCCTTCACCTACAGGCACCCCAATCCCCCCAGTGGAAAGTTCAAGGTCGTCAACCTGGTCAACCGGAACTTCGAGGGAACGATCCAAGGGGAGACCCTGGGCTACACCAGGACCATGGAACCGGTCATCTCCTCCACCAAGTGGGTCTATTCCTTCAGGATGCCCAAGGGAGTGGAACGGGTCCGTTTCGCCATGGAACTCTCCAAGCGCGATTTCAATCTCTTCACCGACTTCGCCGTCCAGATCCGCGACCCCCGCGGCAGGGCCCTCGCCCAGGGAGGCTTCACCTACCACGACCTCCAGATCGGGATCGCCAACGACGGGAGCGGAAAGACCTACAAGCTCGTCCTGATCCCGGGGTTCGCCGACACCCGGCCCAGGCCTTTCAAGGTCAAGATCAGGGAAGAGTATTATACATCCAAGCGGATCGCCATCCGGGTGGGGGCGGCCAGGATCTATCCCTACGTCCCCACGGAACTCACCTTCTCCCTCTCCGAGCCTCCGGTCCCGGTGCCCGAAGGATTCCTGCCCATGGGCCAGGTCCTCTTCCGGGACGCCGCGGAGAACCAGCTCCGGGGATTCGTTCCGGTCCGGTTCCGGGTGGAACCGGTCAAAGGAAACCGCTGACCTTTCCGGGAAGGGGCGCCCCCGGGGCGGACCCGTCATGGTTTGGGCTGTCGGTTTCGGAGCAGGCGGAACTTTCCGGGAAGCCCTGGAAAGGGCGGCCTCCCAGGCGGGGGAAGCCCTGGGGGACGACCCGGACCTCCTGCTCTTCTTCGCCACCCGGCCCATCCCAAGAAAGGAGATCCCTCTCAGGCCGGGGGGCGCCGCCCTCCCGGCCTCCCCCATCCTCGCCGGGGCCCGGGTCCACCAGGTCTGGAAACCGGGAGCGGGATGGACCCGGGCCCCGGCGGTGGCCCTCCTGGCCGGGTCCTTTCCC
>CAYQBW010000051.1:6658-10033 GCA_964415725.1 uncultured Planctomycetia bacterium | reverse complement strand
ACATTCGGCTCCAGGACGATGTTGTTTACTTCCAGGTAGGGCCCTGATGGTCGAAGCTCCACTTGTGCCGGATGAAAACCCAAGCCCCTTGGCCCAGACTCCCCTCGAACTTCCCAAAGGGAACCTTCCCCTTTTCATAGAATGAATGGGCGGCGGCGACAATTCGCCCTTAGAACACCAAAAGGCCTTGACATGTATTACTTTCCGGAACACAATGCACCATTGTTTAACACCCTGAGACAGACTCAAAGTGACTGGAGGCCATCGATGCCCATCGAGATTAAAGGAGTGATCCATTTTACCGCCTGCGACGTGGCTCGGGAAGTTGGAATATCACGGCAAACGCTGTGGCGCTGGCGACAGAATGGAAAAGTCCCACCTGGAAGACGTTACCGCGACCACCAGGTTCTGTTCACCGATTGGGAAATGGAGCAGATACGTGACTACGCCAATCGTTTAGAGCCATCTGACGCTGACTACAAAAAAGACCTTAAGGCTCTCAACCCTAGGAGAAATTCCTAATGAGCAAAGGATTCCGCCGTAAGGGTCCCTTCCGATTCTACGAGTTTTTCGCAGGAGCCGGGATGGCGCGCCTTGGGCTAGGAAAAGCTTGGAAGTGTGTCTGGGCAAACGACAACGACCCACGTAAAATTAAGATCTATAGTTACAATTTTGGCAATAAACACCTCGATCCTCGTGACATCGCCAAAGTTGCACTAGATGTAAAAAAACAAACCAGTAGACCACCATTATTTTTGCCTTCTTCGGATGGCGCACCTGCTTTCCCTCTCGGGGTCGATCTCGCTTGGGCTTCTTTCCCCTGCCAAGACCTCTCACTGGCCGGTTGGCGTCGAGGCATGTCTGCCCGCAAAAGCGGCACATATTGGTGCTTCTGGTCGATCATGGACACTTTGATGGCCATCGGCCAAAGGCCGCCCCTTATTGTTATTGAGAACGTCGTCGGCCTTCTGCATGGTGACGCGTTTAGAGGCCTTTGTGAATCCTTAGCAGCTCTAGACATGAACTATGGGGCCCTTTTTATTGACGCTCGCCATTTTGTACCCCAATCCCGCCCACGGGTTTTTGTCGTAGCGGTCGACGCGGCCATCGACGCGGACGATCTCCAAATTCCATTTTTTGATGAAGAAAACAAATGGTATACTAAACCGGTTTTGCAGGCATATTCTTCTTTGCCAAAGGATTTAAAAAAACAATGGCGTTGGTGGCGTATTCCAAAAAGACCGCGCAGGGAGGTAAGCCTCGGCGGCATTTTTGAGGAGAAACCGACTGGGATTGCTTTTCATTCAAAAGCCGAAACCAAACGTCTCCTCGACCTTATGACGGAGCGGAATCTCGAAAAGATTAAAATGGCGAAGAAAAAAGGAGGCCTCCAAATTGGCTTCTTATATAAGAGAACACGGGGCGGTTCTCAGCGAGCTGAAGTCCGTTTCGACGGTCTTGCCGGATGTCTACGAACCCCTAGAGGTGGTTCGAGCCGCCAGACGGTAGTTGTTGTGAAGGGCGGCCAGGTTCGGACCCGTCTCCTTTCCCCAGTAGAAGCTGCTCGTTTGATGGGGGCGGAAGAAATCCGCTTCCCCCCGGATTTTTCTTACAATGATGCATATTATGCAATGGGGGATGGAGTAGCCGTACCAGTCGTACGGCACATCTCTAAGCACCTTTTAACCCCCCTCGCCAAGTTAGCCCACGACCAATTACTTTTTTGGAAGGGATCGCTTGCCAATCGACACAAAGAAAACGGCTATAGAAAAAAAACAAAAAGACGAGCGGAGGCCTGGGCCAAAACCAAACTATAAGCCGCCTCTTCGGATATCCTGTAGTGTTTTCAAAACTTTTTTGATCCCCACAGGAAGCGAACACTCCCAGATTATCATGACCTTCCACCCGAGTGACTTAAGCTGTATTTCAACATTACGATCACGCTCGACATTCCTCTTAATTTTCCTCTCCCAGTAGGCCTTGTTTGAAGAGGGCATCCGACAGCGCTTGCATCCGTGCCAATGCCAAAAACACCCATGGACAAAAACCACCAGGCGATACCTAGTAAACACCAAATCTGGAGAACCAGGAACCTTTGGAGAATGCAATCTATACCGAAAACCAGCGGAGTGTATCGCTTTTCTAACCTTCATTTCTGGCGCGGTATTCTTGCTCTTTACCGCACGCATAATCGCCGAGCGTTCCTTCTTAGTGAAAGTATCCACGGATTGCCCCCAAGGCTTTTACCATCACCGTAACGTAATCTTTAGGCCGGGATCGCTTTCTGTCTCGTCAATAATTTTATTATATTTCTCTATAATATCCTGAGCGATCTTTTTGCGCCCAGCATGCTCAAAGTCCCCCCTTTCCATGAAGTTGCACGTCAAAAATTGCTCAATGTCGCAGACATCGATGCGGTCTACAAGATTTATATTCTCTGCAAACAATTGCGCGGCAGGGACCCCTTCAACAATTGTCACAATCCATGGGCGTAGCCCAGCTTCTAAATTTTCTCGGCATTTCCAGATCAAAGCTTCAGTCGGTGCCGTCGTAACATGCACTACGACGTCGCCAATTGAAAAATCTCCTTTCCTTTCAGTGCTTTGGTCAGCGACCGACGCCCCATAATGTTCCAAATTATTCCTTGAAATCATTTCCAGCTTTGCACCTACAAGGTGCTGAAGAACTGTGCCCAACATGGTCGAACCAGGGTATTCTTTTTGTCGTTTTTTGACTTGGTTTAACAGGTCACGTATGAACGATCGAATGGAGGCTGCAACATCCATTTTTAGAACAAAGGGTTTGCGGGAAAAATAACCACGGACTCGATCAACCCAAAAACTCTCAACAAGTTTTAGATCGGACCTTTCAATTTCTCTATTTTTGAAAAGATCGTTCAGGAAATCACAATATTTTTCCGCATTCCGAATACTCCCCCGACTCGTCCGGCCTCCTTCTTCTGCAAGGACCCGTTTAATCCCATTCCTTTCCAAAATCCTTTGCACTGCGGCTTTCCCTAGACCCTGAACTTGCCCCTTTCCCTTTGTAAAAAGTTTCTTTTTCGAAAGAGGGAGGCCTTCGGTTTGAGCTTTTTCAGTCAACACCAGAGCCACACACAAAGGGCCTTTTTGATGGAATTTGTTCTTATCTGCGAAATCTTGCAACTTTTCTTTAAGACTTTTTCCCATTTTTTCTTTTTCCTGCATACACTAAGGTGTTATAGATTGGCGAGAAATGCGCAATGAGGTTCCCTGGAGCCGAGGAAAACCGTAGGCCGACTGGATTTCCAGGGACGGCCAGCGGCCGGGGTGGGGTAGAGATCCGTCCGGAAGATTTAAGTTGACCTCAGTTTTTTTCTGGGCGAAAACCTGGTCC
>CAYQBW010000051.1:0-6648 GCA_964415725.1 uncultured Planctomycetia bacterium | reverse complement strand
GTGGGGTCAGTCAGGGTGACGTCAGCCACCCTGGCTTTCTGGTGGCAAATCTTTTTGGGTCCAGGGGTGGCTGGCCTGGAATCCCGGAATAATGAACCGATTTTCGAGTGAAGCCCCCGGCTCAAAACCAAGGTCGGCGAGTGCACCATAGAGATCAAACTCCTAACCCAGAAGATCGACAGCTTGGAGACAGGCATCCACCCTACGAAGCGGAGGCTGAGAAAACCAGCCTTGCTTGTTTGCCCTCCCCGGGAAATCCGAATGGCCTGGCCAGAGTCTGCAGGATCTAGAAGTTCCCTCCCTCTACCGACTAATTCAAAAGAAACGAAGGCCAAGAAAAACCCAATACCTTTCCCCAAAAGCGAGGGCCCAAAGGCTCCTCCTCGCACGAGAAATTGGTGGAAATAACCCGCGAATTCCTTTAGGAGAGGCCCTGAAAGGGCAAGGGATGAGGGAAAGCCTAGGTCAGATTTTGCCACTAGGTTACCAGGGTTAGACAGAAGAGGGTGTTGCGGTTGATGAGGGTAAAACCTACCATCGTCAAACACAGTTCCGTCCCTTCCGGGAAACCCAAAGACAAGAAAGGAACCTCCATTCCCGAGGACCCGAATAATTTCTACTAAGCTGATATCCGCTTCCTGGGAATCACTTATAGCCAAGCCTTTCCATGGCAGCCCGAAATTCACGGATGCGCGGAAACCTTCTTTAGGCCCCTGAAAGAGCAGTCCCTTTTGCTTTGAAGGTTCGACACCATCGAAGAGCTCAACCAGGGCCTCCAGCAGTTCATGCACGATAACAACAACTCCTGGATCCTACCCCGTCACGGAAACCTTTCTCCCTCACAAGCCAGAAAACAGGCCTTCCAAAGGAAAGAGGTGGCAGCATGAGTTCCTTTGTCCTTGTGTCTTAGGAACCAGGTGCTATACATCCGCCGCTCCTGTGGGCCCGCCGCTAAGCGGCGGGCCACCGCTCCGGTTCAGCGGCGGGCCGCACAGCGGACACCCTGCTGAACCGGTTTTTAAGCTTTCGGTGCGACTGGGCACAAGGCCCGCCTCCTTCACATGCTGCGTAGGGCACGCCAAAAGTTGCCTAACGGGCTAGGTGGCAGTTCCACCTCGCCCTCAAGCCTCATCAAGTCGGTGAGTGAGACATTGCGGCGCAAGAAGGTCTTCTTAGACCCTGAGGTTTGCCTGTACTCCTCTTCCACGATCTTATGTTCTACAAGGAGCCTGCGAAGTGAAGGCCAGAAGGGATTCTTGAACAACCGAAAAAGCCGATCGTCCTGGAGACACAGCAGGTTTGACTGCCGATACTTGGAGACGATTCCCTGAAGAAGGTCGATGTGCTTCTGCGCCGTTTCGGAGTAATGAATCATGGCTGGCTCTTCCGCCATGCCTGGCACACCGGCACGGTGCAGAAGTCGCTTCATGCTATTTGGTGAGAAAATCTCCTCTGAGGTCTCCACGTCTATAAGGCTGTAAAGGTTCTTGCCTGGAATCAACCCTGTGAGTTGCATTCGCCCTTTGCCAGAGACAATGAGTCCCTCGGCAACACAGTTCGCGATCTTGCAGGCCTGAAAAATGGCTCGATCCATCCGTACTCCAACGAAGCGGCAATTCCGGAACTCAACGGAGACGAATCTTGCATCCCCGAACGTGGTATTCACGAAGTGACAAAAGCTGATTGAGCGATCCCTGATCTCGCCCAAAACCCTGAAACAGACTGCCGCAAGGGTCCCCGAATTCCGCCGCCGATTCTCCTGTACTGCCGTATTCCTCTTGAAGCCGTCGAGCAAGGCCAACCACTGCATCGCGTTGTCCGGGGCGACGACCGCAGCGATCACCTCTTCTGGTAGAAGCCCACCGTCGAGGAAGCTCCCTAGTTCTGGGCCCGACGTCAACCTGCGGCGGAGACTCTCTGCAAGAAAATAGTCAAAGTATACTTCATGCTCGAACTGGAACCGCTGTTGTCGGCCATGTAGGGACGTGCGGAAGCCAGCGTAGCTAGTGATCTTCGTGACGAGCTGCTTGGTCGAGTCCGCGGGGAGACCGACCTCATCAGCCACAAGTTCAGCTACCGCTCGAAGGTCGTCGGCGTTGAAGTCACGTTTCTCACCAGTCCACATAAATTCCGCAGTGAGTTCGAAAATCTTCCGGTGTCCATCAACATCCAAGAGCGGGCGGCCGTCGCGGTCGACAATCTTCTCGGACTCGCGGCGCACGTATGAGCCCACGAGGTATTCGGATAAAGACACACCACGGTCTCTGCCCTCGGGCGAGTCCACATACTCGGCAAAAAGGCTTGCGAAGAAGGGCTTGGCGAGAAGCTCACGCTCGCCGGGGGGCAAATCCAAGACTGCCTTTCGGTCCTCCTCACTGACAGAGTCATCACCCCGAACGCGAGCGAGGTATTGAAAAATCTCATCCTCACCCCATGGGTGCAGGGTAACAGGCATGATTTCGTATGCCGAAGCTCGCGTTCCCATGGTCAGTTCGTGGCCCAGGAATTCGGTGTCATAGAAAGAAGAACGTGCAGATACGATCAACACGCCGCAACCATCAAGTTCATCTAAAAATTGATGAAGGGACCCAAAAGCGTCACCGTAACCGGCCGCGCCTAGAAGCTCGTCGAAGCCGTCAATAATCGGGACGAGGAGCCCTTGTCTAACCAACGGAGGGACCGCGTCCCGGGTGAATCCAGCCCGGAGATCGTCCAGCTCACCGGACAGCGCATCACGGAGATTAGATAGAGCTCGCCCTTGGGCGGAGACATAAAGATAGATGAATGACGACTGGGCCTGGCGAAAAAGCTCAGCCTGGTTTCTGGTCACTTGGCGCAGCAACGTAGTCTTCCCGGAGCCAGCATCGCCCTTCAAGAATAGCATCTGCGTTTTTCCCCCGGGATTAGAAAGGGCGTCGGAAGACCGCTTGAGAATGAGTTCGTGGGATGGCTTTTTCTCAGCATTGGTTCCCTTGCTATCAATGCTAGCTTGCGTTGGTACATAATGCTTGGGCGGCGGAAACGCCCGCACGATAGCACCTGCAAGCTGTTCGAAGTCGGCCAGTTCCTCCGTGCAAAGGAACTGGCGGTAGGTCTGTGGTGATCCGCCATCAGAAGGGATCCACCTGAAATCTCCGTCTGGCGAGAGCTGAAATGCAGCTTGGCGATCTTTGCCACGCTGGCTCCAAACCACGGTGATTCCCGTTCCCGCAACATCGACGAGAACAGGCGTTCCGGGGTCAGCAAAACCTTTAAGGTCGCGAATCAAAACTTTTTTCCAAAAGTCGGTAAGCTCCACGTGGTCTATCCTCCTTAAAAAAAACTCAATTAGGACAATACAGTTCTGTATATCAAAGAATAGCGCAGACGCTTCGCGCCGCGCTATCCGGCCGCGGATGAACAGGCTACCTGGTAGACGTCCTATCTTTTTCCTGTTTTGTTTTTTTCACAAGGGTATGTTGTTCTTCTAAAAAACTTTCCGCTTTTTCTTGTATGTTGGGGGAAGTAATAGGTTGCAAATTCCTACTGTTTATCTTTTTCCCATGCCCCCGCCTTCCGAAGGCAGCCATTTTTTGGGGGGAATTGGGATCCTTGCAGAAAAAAAAGAGGTGGCCGCCCTGAAATGGGGTGAGGAAGGGCGAGGCCCTACGATTCCAAATGGAAGGGAAAAATTTTGCCCGATGCTGAAAGGGATGGCTTTTTTCTGGACTCAAGGGGTGGATCTTGGGCCCTGATCTGAATGGCCACATGGAAAGCTCATGAACCATGAGGGGCTTTTCTCCGAAAAGTGGATGGTAATGCTGGGGATTCGAAAGTTCCAGGCTTTTTATCCTTCTTTCCAAGGGAATGGGGGCTTTGTAAGTTTGGCCTAGTAAGAGAGGGGGGCAACAAGGGAGGTGGTCCGAGACACCAGGCCTGGCCAATTCTTTCCGGGCTCCATGAGAATGGGCGTTTTCTCTTATTTCCCTTCTTGGCAGGCGGCCTGAAGGTCCTGGACTTTCGTCCTTGCCAAACCGACGGTTGTGTCGGCGGCGCCATAGTAGAGGAGCACTTCGGCTTCGGGGGGGGCGAAGCCCTGGGGGTCCTTCTCCCGGGCGACGATTCCCGAGGGGAAGACGACGTTCGGGACCTGGCCGATGAGTTCGTAGTGTTCCCGGGGCTCCAGGATGTTGGAACGGGTCCGGGCGAGGACTTTGGTGGGATCTTCCAGGTCCAGGAGCACGGCGCCGGCCTGGTAGATGTTGGCGCTCTGAAAATGGGTGGCGATGCCGTGGTAGACGTGGAGCCAGCCCTCCCGGGTCTTGATGGGCGGCGGGCCCGACCCGATCCGCTCGTCCCAGTAGTGGGGGTTGCCCCGCATCACGGGCCCCACGGGCCGCCAGGTGACGAGATCCTCCGACTCGCTGAGCACGATCTCATCCCCCGAGGTGGGCCCTCCCTCGAGCTGGAGGCGGTTGGGCCGCTCCAGCCGCAGGTAGCGCCCCCCCACTTTCTCGGGGAAGAGCACGCCGTTTCGGGAATCCCCCTCCCGGTCGAAGGAGACCAGCTCGAACCTTTCGAAGTCCTCGGTCCGGGCGATCCCGAGCCGGCAGGCCCCTTCGATGTCGGCGGCGAAGACCACGTAGACCGCCCCCTCGAGCAGGGTGAGGCGCGGGTCGTAGACGTGGTAGATCCGCTCCCCCACCTCCTCCAGCCCTTGGATCTCCACGATCCGGGAGAAGACCTCGAAGTTCACCCCGTCGGGGCTCCAGGCGGGCATCAGGAAGGTCTCCCGGGACCGGGCCTGGACCCGAAGGAGGAGCATGACCCCGTCCTTCCATTCCAGGGCCCCCGGGTTGAAGACCGAGGTGGGATCCACCACCCGGGGCGGCACATCGGGGATGTCTTCCCTGGTGAGGATCGGGTTTTCCTCGGCCCTTCGCATGGGGACATCTTGCCAGGGTCGGGGCCCCTGGAAAACAGGGGGAAAGGCTGAAAAGTGCGCCCGCCGGGGGCCGCCTTTACGCCCCATCCATGCCTCAGGCCTTCTTCTCCCACAAGGCCCAGACGGGGACGGCATACATGTGGTCCCCGAAGCCCAGGCTGACCTCCCCGTCGTAGAGGACGACCCCGCAGACAAACCGCTTCCCCGCCGCCGCGGCGAGCTTGCGCAGGCCCCGGAAATCGGAGGCGGTGACCGTGGAGGAGGCCTTCACCTCGATCCCGGCGAGCTTGCGGCCCCCCCACTCGAGCACCAGGTCTACTTCGTAGCCCTCCCTGACCCGAAAATGGTGAAAGCGGAGGTCCTCCTCGTGCCCGCTTGCCAGGCGGCGCAGTTCGCCGAACACGAAAGTCTCGAGAAGCCGGCCGTAGGCATCCTTGTCCTCGTAGAGGGCGGCGGCATCCAGCCCCAGGAGGGCGGCGGCAAGCCCGGTGTCGCCCATGTGCAGTTTGGGCTTCTTCACCAGGCGGCTGAGGCGGTTGCTGTGCCAGGGGGGCAGTTTTTCGACCAGGAAAAGGTGTTCCAGCAAGGTGAGGTAGTCGCGAATCGTGGGCCGGCTGAGTTCGAAGGGGCCGGCCAGGCCGGCCACGTTGAGAAGGCACGCCGTCTGCGCGGCGGCAAGGGCCAGCAACTGGGGAAGGGCGCCGAGGGAAGCGATGCGGGCCAGGCTCCGGACATCGCGCTGAATCAGGGTCTCGACATACCACTTATACCAGGCGGCCCGCCGGCGCCCTGGTCTCCGGGCTAGCGCCACGGGGAACCCGCCCGCCACGATCCGCTCGGCCAGCCGGCGCCCGAGGCGCTCCCCCCGCCTGGCCGGGAAACGCCCCTGAAAGAGCCGGTCCAGGAAGGTGGCTTTGGCCCCCTCGATTTCGCACTGGGCAAAGGGGAAGAGGCGCAGGATCTCCATCCGCCCCACCAGCGATTCGGCGAGCTGGGGCACGAACAGCAAGTTCGCCGAACCGGTGAGAAGGAATCTCCCCGGGGCGCGATCCCGGTCCACCGCCACTTTGAGGGCTCGGAAAAGACTGGGAACGTATTGGACCTCGTCCAGGACGACCCGCCGGGGCAGGTCGGCCACGAACCCCACCGGATCGGTCTCGGCGGCAGCCCTGGCAACCTCCTCGTCCAGGCTGACATAGGCGTAACCCAGCTTGCGGCCCACCAATTGCGCCAGGGTCGTCTTGCCGCATTGCCGGGGCCCATGAATGAGGACCACGGGGGTGTCGGCCAGGGCCTCTTTCAGGCGGGGTTCCACAAGCCGGGGGAGGATCTTGCCGGGTTTCATGACGGCCAAATGTAAGGTTGGACCCTTGCTGAATGAAAGGTTTTCCTCTGACTGAATGAAAACTGGGAGAAAAGGGCCAGGCCGAAGGAATGAGCGACATGAGGGGAGTTATGTGCGCACATAACTGGGTTGAAGGGCATTAACCATCTGTATTGCAAAGGTTTCCATCATCCAGGCAGAGCCCGCCCCTGGGCCGGGCCGGGAGGTTGGGAACTCCGGTGGGCCTTGGGCCTCCCCCCGCTCCAGGGACCCCTGTTGCCTGCTTCTTGCCCATCTATGACACATCCTTTTGGGCTGGATAAGGCGGAATGAGGCCACCTAATTCCCGCCTTATTCCCCCCCCCGGGCCCCGTTGTCAGGAAAGTCGTCCCCCCTGGGA
>CAYQBW010000050.1:0-10086 GCA_964415725.1 uncultured Planctomycetia bacterium | reverse complement strand
CCCAATCCCCGGAATCACCCGGGCCGACGTTCGCCTGCGTCGCCTCCGGCGACGCCGGCTCCGGCGGCCCCTACGATCCTCCCGGGATGAGGTTGAGGATCCGGTCCGGCACGTGGACGACCTTCCGGAGGGATTCCCGGGGCCCGGCATAGTCGGCGAGCCGCTTGTCCGCGTAGACCAGGTCCAGGAGGGCCTCCCGGTCCATCCCCCGGGGGACCTCCAGGGTCGCCCGGAGCTTCCCTTTCACCTGGACCGCCACGGTGACCGTCTCCTCCAGGCAGGCCGCCTCCTCGAAGGCCGGCCATTCCCTCTGGAAGACCGAATACTCTCCCCCGAGCTTCTCCCAGAGCTCCTCCGCCAGGTGGGGCGCCGCCGGGGCCAGCAGTTTCACCAGGGTTCCCGCCAGGTGGACCGCCATGGGCGATCCCGGGTCTTCGGGGCCTTCCCCGACCTGGTTCACCAGCTCCATCATGGCGGCGATGGCCGTGTTGAACTGGATGGCCTCCATGTCGTGGGTGACCTTCTTCACCGTCTGGTGAAGTTTCCGGAGAAGAGGTTTTTCTTTCTCCGGGGCCTCCGCCCAGGGATAGGGGGGACAATCGGGGCCGGAGAACCTCCCTCCCGCCTCCACGACCCGGTCCACCAGGGCGGCGACCCGGTTGAGGAACCGCTTGGCCCCGACCATGCCCTTGTCGGACCAGAGAATCTCCCTGTCGGGGGGCGCGAAGAACAGCATGGCCGTCCGGGGCACGTCCACGCCCCACTCGTCGATGAGCACCACCGGGCTCACCACGTTGCCCTTGGACTTGGACATGACCTCGCCCTTCTCGTCGTAGACCATGCCGTGGTGGAAGAGCTTCTTCACCGGCTCCTTCACGGGCACCCACCCCGCATCGTGGAGCACCTTGGTGATGAACCGGAAGTAGATGAGGTGCCCCGTGGCGTGCTCGTTTCCGCCGATGTAGAGATCCACGGGCATCCAGTCCCGGATCTTCTTCTTGTCCCAGGGGGCCTCGTCGTTCCTGGGATCCACGTAGCGGAACTGGTACCAGGAGGAGCACACGAAGGTGTCCATCGTGTCCGGGTCCCGCCGGGCCTTCCCCCCGCACTTGGGACAGGAGGTGTTCATGAAACTCTCCACGTCCTCCAGGGGGGAGCGTCCCTTGGGGAGGAAATCCTCCACCTGGGGAAGGAGAACGGGCAGGTCCTTCTCCGGCACGGGCACGACCCCGCAGGAAGGACAGTGGACCACCGGGATCGGCGCCCCCCAGTAGCGCTGGCGCGAAAGCAGCCAGTCCCGGAGCTTGTAGGTCACCGTCTCCTTTCCGAAGCCCTTCTCCCGGGCGTAGGCGGCGACCTTCTTGATTCCCTCCCGGTTGGGGACCCCGTCGAAGGGCCCGGAATCGTGCATGACCCCGTCGGCCACGTAGGCCTCGGTCATGGCCGCCCCGTCGAAGGGAGGACCGTCGGCGGGGCGGATGACGGGCTTGACGGGAATCCCGTATTTCCGGGCGAACTCGAAGTCCCTCTGGTCGTGGGCGGGCACGGCCATGACCGCACCGGACCCGTAGCCGGCCAGGACGTAGTCCGCCACGAAGAGGGGGACTTCCTCCCCGTTGAAAGGATTCCGCACATGCAGGCCCGTGTCCACGCCGTCCTTTTCCCTCTCCCCCGAAGTCCGCTCGATCTCCGGCTTGAGCAGGGCCTTGCGGACGTATTCCTCCACGGCTTCCTTGTTGGGACAACGGGGAAGGAGCTTCCGCATGAGCTTGGCGTCGGGAGCGATGGCCATGAAGGTCACCCCGTAGACCGTATCCGGCCTGGTGGTGAAGATGGGGAGGGGATCCCCCGTCTCGACAACCTGGAAGACGATCTCGGCCCCCGTGGAGCGGCCGATCCAGTTCCTCTGCATGGCCAGGGTGGACTCGGGCCAGAGGCCCTCCAGCTCGTCCAGGTCGTCCAGGAGGCGCTGGGCGTATTCGGTAATCTTAAAATACCACTGCTTGAGGTGCCGCTTTTCCACCGTCGTGTCCGGGTGGCGCCAGCACTTCCCCTCGGCCGAGACCTGCTCGTTGGCGAGAACGGTGTTGCACTTGGAGCACCAGTTGACCGTGCCCTCTTCCTGGTAGGCCAGCCCCCGCTCGAAGAGCTTGAGGAAGACCCACTGGGTCCACTTGTAGTAGTCGGGCCGGCAGGTGACGACCTCTCGATCCCAGTCGTAACTGATCCCGAGCCTCTGGAGGGTCTTCCGCCCGGTTGCGATGTTTCCCTCGGTCCACTGGGAAGGATGGATGCCCCTCTTGATGGCGGCCTGCTCGGCGGGAAGCCCGAAGGCGTCCCACCCGAAGGGATGGAGCAGGTCCTTCCCGCGCATCCGGAGATAGCGCCAGACCACGTCGCCGATGGTGTAGTTCCGGAAATGCCCGATATGGATGTCGCCGCTCGGGTAGGCGAACATCTCCAGGAGATAGAACTTCTTTTCCGGGTCCGGGGGATCGGGGGTCTCGAAGAGGCCCGACTCCTTCCACCGTTTCTGCCACTTTGCGTCGATCGCCTTGAAGTCCAGATCCTTGGCCATGGATTCCTCTCGTTTTCCCGTCTCGCCTTTTCCGCCCGCTCCCCTTTTCAGGCGCCGATCAGCTCCTTGACCTTCTCCAGGGCGGAGACGGCGTCCTCGCCGTATCCGTCGGCCCCGATCTCCCTGGCGTAGGCTTCCGTCACGGGGGCCCCGCCCACGATGACCTTCACCTTTTCCCGGGCCCCGCTCTCCTCCAGGGCATTGATCGTGACCCGCATATTCTCCATCGTGGTCGTAAGAAGGGCGGATAGGCCCACCACCTGGACCTCTCCCGAGAGGGCGGCCTCCACGAAATCCCGGGGGGCCACGTCCCTTCCCAGGTCCTTCACCTGGTAACCGCCGCCCTCGAGCATCATGCCCACCAGGTCCTTGCCGATATCGTGGAGATCCCCCTTGACCGTGCCCAGGGCCACCTTGCCCTTGGGCTCCACGCCGGATTTCACCAGGGCGGGTCTCAGGACTTCCATGGCGGCCCGCATGGCCCGGGCGCTGAGAAGGACCTCGGGCACGTAATACTCCTCGGCCTTGAAAAGCCGGCCCACCTCCTCCATCCCCACCAGGAGTCCTTTGTTGAGGACGTCCTCGGCGGAAATCCCCTCCTGGAAGGCCTGGGACACCAACTGGGGAGTGACCTTGTTGTTTCCGTCGATCACGGCCCGGGCCAGCTGTTCGAAAAGACTTGCCATGGGTCCATTGCTCCTTTCAAGGTGGAAAGGTATGGGAGTAAAGAAGCATTAATCTAGCCTTCTTTCCTACCCAATCGCTTCCAAAAAAGGAACCTCGCCCGGAACCTGCAAGAAAGGCCGTCCACAAATGACACCCAGGGAAAAGATCCTCGCCCTCCTGGAGGGAACTCCTCTCGCGCCTCCCCCTGTCCTTCCCATGGCCACCTTCTCCACGGCCCACCTGGCCGGGATCCCCGTCCGGGAAGCCCGCCACGACGCCGCACTCATGGCCCGCTGCCTCCTGGAAGCCCTGGAGAAGTGCGGATACGACGGGATCTACGCGGGCTGGGAATCGAGCTTCAACCTCGTGGCGGCCGCGCTGGGATGCGGCCTCTCCGATCCCCCCGACGACGTGCCCTCCGTGGACCGGCCCCTGCTCACCGGCGACCCGCCCGACCCGGACCTGGTGGATCCGAGCCGGGTGGACCGGGACCCGGGGGTGGCCCTCCACGCCGAGGTGGCCCGGATCATCGAGGAAAAGGTGGGGGAGACCCACCTGGTCTTCGCCTACGTTCCCGGTCCTTTCACCCTGGCGGGCCTCCTCCTGGGGTCGGACCGGCTCCTCCTGGAGACCGCCCAGGATCCTGACCTGGTGGCGGGAGTGGTGGACAAGGCAGGGGAGGCCTGCTTCCGTTTCGCCAAGAGCCGGGCCGAGGCGGGGGCGGACGTGCTGGTCGTGGCGGACCCCCTGGCCTCCTCCAGCGTGATCAGCCCTCCCATGTTCCGGCGCTTCGCCAAGGGCCCCCTCACCACCCTCCTGGGCGCGATCGCCGGGGATCTCGGGAAGATCCCCTCCCTCCACATCTGCGGCCGCACCACGCCCATTCTCCCGGACATGGCCGAAACGGGACCCCGCATCCTGGAACTGGACCACGCCGTGGACATGAAACGGGCCGCCTCGGAGGTCCCGGAGGGAATCGTGCTCCAGGGCAACCTGGACCCGGCCCTTCTTCTCTCCGGGCCCGTGGAAAAAATACGGGAGGCCGCCTTACAGGCCGTGGAGGCCTGCAAGGGACGCCCCTTCATCCTGAGCACCGGGTGCGAAGTGGGACTGCGGACGCCCCTCGAGCACTACCGGGCTCTCGTAAACGCGGCGCGGGCCGGGACCTGATCCCGGATCAGGACCCTCCGTCGGCTCCGCCCCAGCTTCCGGGGCCGGCCGTGTTGAACCCTCCCCCGAATCCGCCGCCGTGGTGGTGGTGTCCTCCCCAGCCGGCCGTCCTGCTCCTGAGGCTCCAATCCCCGGCCCTGCGCAAGACGGGCTTTTCGAAGGGCTTGCGGGCTTCCCCCTTTTCCAATCCTTTTTCCTTTTCCATTTCCTTGTCTCTCCCTGGTCCGGGCATCCCGGCTCCCCATCCCTGCCTGCTTGACGATCTCCAGCAGAACACTATCCCCTTTCCCCCTTTCAGGCGGGAAAAAAGCCCGGAAAAAGCCCAACGTGGTCCCGGGATGAAACAAAGGAAATGGTTCGAGCCGAGTCAGGTCTTGTGAATCAGGCCCTCCGAAAGGAGATCCTCCAGGAATTCCCTGGCGCTTTGGCCCGCTTCCTCGGGAGTGACTTCGAAAGCCTCGACGAGGGCTTCCACGATCTTCGGGATCGAAGCTCCTTCCTTGAGGTGGTCCCAAATGACACGCCCCGTCTCGTTCAAGGTGAAGTAGCGCATGGTGGCCTGGTCCAGGAGGGCCGTCTCTCCCCCGCCCAGGTCCGCCATCACCACGTCCTCCCTGGCCTTGTAACTTTCCTCGGTCATGTTCCAATCACCTCGCTCCATCCCTTCAACCCAGCCTCTCCAGGAGGCCCTGGGCCGCCCCCCGCTCCTCGAGGATCTCTCTGCCCACCCGGACCCGGACCAGCTCGGCCCCCCTGGCCAGGGCGGCCAGGACCTGGAACCGCGCCTCTCCCCGCCCCCCCGAATCCAGGGCGAGGGTCTGCTCGAGCAGGAGGGGAAGGGCGTCCCGCACCAGGACGGGCTCCCAGGAAGTCTTCCCGCCGCCGTTCCTTTCGAGAAAGAGAATCCGCCTGACCGGGACCTCCCTCATGAATACATCCCCCCCGCTCTTCAGGAGGACGCCCTCCTTCTCCCCGGAGAGATTGGTGATCCCGAGCCTCTTCTCCACCAGGTCTCCGAACCGTTTTGCCGTATCGGGCGCCAGGTGCACCACCCTCCGGAGCCCCGAAAGCAGGGGAGTGCTCCCGGGGGAACGGATCAGGCAGTAGTCGTCGGAGTGGAGGGACCAGCCGCTCTCCACCAGGGAGAGGGCGAAGGTGGTCTTTCCCGCCATCCTGGGAGCCGCCAGGAACAGGCCCTGGCCGCCCCTGGAAAGAAGGGACCCGTGGAGGGAAAAGGCGATCCGATCGGCGAGAAAGCAGAGGATGAGGTCCGTGAGAAAACGCCTCTTCCTCCAGGGGGGCCGTCCCCGGAAATCAGCCGGGTCCAGTTCCAGGTCCGCCTCGCCCCGCTTGGGAAAGACTCTCGCCCGGGTGGGCCCGAGGGCGAGAAGGAAGGCCTCCCTGGCGGGGGAAAACCCCAGGCGCTCGGGCTCCTGGGCGAAGACGGGAAAGAAACCCTCTGCCTCCGGGGGCTTCTCGATCCTCCCGGCCTGGCAAAGAAAGGTCTCCCCCTTCCTCGGCTCTTTTCCCTCGTCCAGGGGAAGGCAACAAAGACCAGCAAGGGGCTCGGCCAGGGCCTCCATGGAATCCTGGAGGCCCCGAAAACCCAGAAAGAAGAAAGGGAAGCGCCAGACACGATCCATTCCGGAACCATAAAGAAAAAAGCGTCCCGGGAAAACCCAGGACGCTCATCTTTTTTCCGAATCGGGAGGAAAGCCCGCCCAGGAAAAGAGCTTAGGATCCGCCCCCGCAGCTCCCGTGCCAGCCGCCGTGATGGCGCCAGCCCCCGCGGCCGAAGCGGCCGCCCGGGCCGAACCCGCCGGGACCCGCCGTGCCGGCCCTGAGGGTCCACCCGGTCTTGTTGCCCAGAAGAGGTTTCTGGAAAGGCTTCCTGGCCTCTCCCTTCACGCGAGAATTCTTCTTTTCCATGGTTGGGGACCTCCTTTCATTCCCCTGAAGCAGGGCATGCAACGTCCGAATCTCCTCCCTTGTTGAAGGGGAACGCCCCCTCCGTCAGAGGAACTATAGCCCGGGAAAAACAAAGGGGCGGGAGAGGGAAAAGAAGTTCTCCCCCTTTCAGGATTTCCTGTCCCGTTTGGATCCAGCCCGGCCTCGGGCCTTTCCTTCGAGCCCTTTGGGAGGTCTGCCCCTCTCGGGCACGGGAGGAGGCTTGGAGGGATCCTCCAGGTCGGCCACGAAGATCCGCCGGAGAGGGCGCATCCCCAGGGCCAAGGCGAAGGCCTCGGCCGGCCGGTTCCCCAGGGCCACGGAACCGGCGATCCGGCGGGCCCGGACCTTGGGGGCCCAGTTCCGAACGGCCCGGGCCAGGGCACGGCCCCCGTCCAGGACCCGGCCCGCCCGGGTCAAGTAGACGTCCTCCACCCAGATGGACCGGAAGGGAAGAAGCAAGGGCCTGGGGCGGGGGAGTCCCAGGATCTTGCGCAGGGGATGGGGTTTGGCGGCCGGGCCGTAGACCACCTGCTCGAAGGCCAGGAGGTAGCCCTCGATCTTCCCCTCCACCTCCAGGACCAGGAGCAGGGCCTCCTTGGCCCGGATGAACTGGGCCAGGAGGGGTTCCCAATCCCCTTCGAGGGGAACCAGGAAAGGATCCCGGCGGCACTCCATGGCCAGGCTTTTGGCGAAAAGCTCCTTGAGCCTGGGGATGTCTTCCTTCCGGGCGATCCTGACGACGTACTCCGCCATGACCTGGATACCTCCGGCCCAGGAACATAGAGTCTTGCCGTTCCCGGCCCAAGGAAAGATTCCGCCGGGCCCCTTCCGGAAACACAGAACTCGATGGCTTTTCGCGCCCGCAAGTGGAAACGCCGCCTGGGACGGCTCCTGGACCCCTCCATGTGGAGCCTGGGATTCTGGTCCCTCCTGGCCGCGCTCCGCCTCGCCGGGTTCCGGGAGGGAGATTCCCTGGAGAAGATCGCCGGCCCCTGGGAGGCCGAGCGGGGCCGCCTGGCGGGCCGGCCCCTACGCGAAGGAGACCTCTCCCTTCCCCGTTTCGTGGCGGGCCTTCCCTTTTTCTTCTACCCCCTCTTTCCCAAGACCTGCCTCCGCCGCTCCCTGGTCCTCTACAGGCACCTGGTGCGCCTCGGCCTGGACCCGGAACTCTGGGTGGGGGTCCGCAAGGACGGCTCGGAGCTCGCGGGACACGCCTGGGTCCTCCTGGAAGGAAAACCGGCCGGCGAAAAGGAGGAATTTCTCCGGGCCTTCTCCCCCATCCTGGTCCTGCGCCGCGGGAGGACGACCCCCGCGGAGAAACGGAAGCCCGGACCCGGAAATCCAGAATCAGACGTGTGAGCTTCTCCCGTAGGGATCGAGGATGTCCTTTTCGATCCCGAAGATGGTGGCCAGGATCGCCACGCGCATCCACATTCCGTTTCTCTCCTGGCGCCAATACTTGGCCCGCGGATCCTTGTCCACCCCCGGGTGCAATTCGTTCCGCCTCGGAAGGGGATGCATGATGATGGCCGTCTCCGGAAGGATCTCCAGGTGTTCGGGCCGGAAGGCGAACTTGTCGTAGTCGATCTTCTTCGACTCCCCGGCCTCGTCGTATTCGTCCTGGAGACGGGTCATGTAGACGGCGTCCACCTCCGGCAGGATCCCCGCCAGGTCCTCCGTCTCCTTCCAGGGGATCCCCACCTTGTCCAGGAAGGCCTTGATGTCGTCGCCCATTCGGCGGGAGGGGGGAGCCACGAAGATGAGGCGGACGTCCCGGTAGTTCTTCATCAGGTAGCTGAGGGACCGGACGGTTCTCCCGCGGGCCAGGTCGCCCACCATGGCGATAGTCTTGCCGTCGATCCCTCCCCTGTCCTTAAAGGAACGGTAAAGCGTATAGATGTCCAGGAGGGCCTGGGTGGGATGCTGGTCCTTTCCGCTCCCGGCGTTGATCACCGGAACGGGGCGGTCCGTCTCGTCCAGCATGGCCGCCGTCCTGTCGGCGAAGCCGGCGATGGGGCTCCGCATGATGATCACGTCCACGTAACTGGAAAAGGTCCGGATGGCGTCCTCCGGGCTCTCTCCCTTATATTCGGAGGAGGTGGATGGATCGCGGATTTCCGAGGTGCGGATCCCAAGAATGTGGCAGGCGCTCTGGAAGGAGAGAAAGGTCCGGGTCGAGGGCTGTGTGAAGTAGAGGATGGCCCTTTTGTTCGACAAAAGGCTCTGGAGGTAGTCGGCCCCCTCCTTCACCTTGGCCACCTTCCGGATCCGGGTGGTGAGGTCGCAAAGCCGGTCAAGGAGGGCCCTGTCGAACTGCTGGGCCCTGAGGACGTGGTAGAGAGGTCCGCGGCTTTCGGTCTTGGACATGATCGGTCGCTCCATCGAGCCCAGGGCCGGGCCTTTCCCCGGCGCGGGCCCATTCTATAGATGAAAGGCTCGACCTCGGCAACCTTCCCCGTCACCATGCCCCCCCATGGTCGAGATCCTCCTCTACTTGGTGGCCCTGAACCTCCTGCTCATCGTGGGCATCCTGGCGGCCCGCGGGAGGGCGAGGAAGCCCCACACCATCCTCCTGGGGGGGACTCTCCTCCTTTCGGTCTGGCTTCTCCAGACGGGACGGACCACGGGCCCCCTGGCCCTCCTCCCGGTATGGCTCTTCTGCGTCTTCCTCCTTCTTCCCGTGCTCTTCTCCTGGCTCTTACGGTGGGCCGGGCGATACCAGCTCTACCGGCTCGCCGCCTTTCTTTCCCGGACCACGGACCTCCTTCTCCTCAGGCCTCCCCAGAACACGGCCGAGACCTACCGGGCCCTGGCCCGGATCCAGGCGGGAAAGGACGAGGAAGTGCTCCGGGAATTCCGGGAGAAACTCTCCCGGGCCGAGGGGTTCGAGGAGAAGGCTCTCCTGGTGCGCCAGCTCCTTCCCCTCCTGGCCAAGGCGGGGCGGTTCGAAGAGGTGGTGGAGATCTTCCACGCCCCCTGGGCCTGGAGCCCCCGGCCCTGGGAGCCTCTCGGGGCCCTCCTGGCCCGGGCCCTGGCCGAGTTGGGCCGCTTCCGGGAGATGGTGGCGGTTGTGGAAGCCCTGGAGAAGGGACCGGCGGCGGAAGACCTCCAGGCCAGGGGCTGGCTCGACCTGGCCCGGCTGGTCCTGCTCGCCTCCCTGGGGGAGGCCGAGACCCTGGAGGGATTGCTGGGGCCTTCCTCCAGTTTCTGCGAGGAACTCCCCCGGCCCCTGGTGCGGGAGTGGCTGGAGAAGGCCCGGGCCTTTCGGGAAAACCCTCCCTTGAAGAAGGAAGAACTGCCGCCCGGCCTCTACGAGAATGTCCTGGGCCAGGCCTCCCAGAGCGCCGCCATGCCGCGGTCCCTGGGATTGGGTCCGGGCATCGCCCCGGTCACTTCCATCCTCTGCCTGGCCATCCTGGGCTTCTACCTCTGGAGCGAATCCCTTGGGGGGGCTACCAACCCCTGGGTCCTGGTCCGCCTGGGAGCCCTCTTCTCCGGGCAGGACCTGGCGGTCCATCCCTGGAAACTCCTCACCACCATGTTCCTCCACTTCGGGCCCGTCCACATGGGGGTGAATCTTCTGGCCCTCTGGCTCTTCGGGAGGCTCGCCGAACAGGCCTTCGGGTCCTTCCGGTATGTCCTGATCTACCTGGTGAGCGGAATCGTGGGGGGCGTCCTGAGCCTGGCCTTCGGGGAGCCGGGCATCCGGGTGGGGGCCTCGG
>CAYQBW010000049.1:0-10152 GCA_964415725.1 uncultured Planctomycetia bacterium | reverse complement strand
TCCGGGGGGAGGAGGCTGGACCTTCGTCTCGCCGGGGTGGGGATCCTTCTTTTCTTCCTTGGGCTCCTTCCTTTCAACGATTGGCTTCCCGCTTCCTCGGTGCTTCTGGCCGACCGGTATCTCTATCTCCCCGTTGCGGGCCTTGCCCTGGCCCTGGGGGCTCTCGCGTCGGGACGGGTGAAACCGCGTTTCCTCTGGGCGGGAATTCCTCTCCTGGGGGTTTGCGCCTTTCTTCCCTGGAGCTGGATCCGCAACGGAGCCTTCCTGGACTCGGAGAGCCTCTGGAAGTCCGTGATGGCCGCCGAGCCCCTCTCCGCCCTGGCCCCCTTCAACCTGGCCACGGAAAGATTGAGGAAAGGGGGCCTTTCGGCGGTGCGCGGGGAAGAAGGGGTGAAGAACTGGAACCTCCTGGAAAAGGCCCTGGAACGGGCGGTCCGCCCCCAGCTTCGAGCGCGGATCTACCGCCAGGAAGCGGTCTTTCTCTCCTGGAAGCTGGATCCCCTCGGCGCGGCCGAGCGCCTGGGGAGGGCTTTGGCCGAGCTGGAGAAACTGCCCTGGAAGGGCGCGGTCCGGCTGGCCTGGGGCCGCATCAGCCTCGAGAGGGCCCGCAGGCTCAGGGAAGCGGGACGGAAGAAGGAAGCCCGGATCGCGGCGGATCTCGTGGGAAAGCGGCTGCCCGGCTGGGTGGAAGGGAAGATCTACCGGGCATCCCTCCTGGTGGAGGAGATCGAATCCCTCCAGAAGCAAGGCCGGATCCGTGAGGCCGCCCGGAAGGCCCGGGAGGCACGGCCTTTTCTCGAGGCCCTGGCCCGGGAGCACCCGGAGAACTACGAGGCCCTCCGGGCCCTGGCGCGCCTGGAGGCCACCCGCCTGGCGGGGGGGAGGTTCACCCGGGCCATGGGCTTGTTGAAAAAGGCCGAGAAGCTGGACCCCGGGAGGCCCCAGGCCTACGTGGAGATCGCCAACATCTACCTGGCCATGGACCCTCCCGCCGTCGGTTCGGCCCTTGCCGAGCTCGACAAGGGGCTTGCCAGGATACCCGGTAATCCGGATCTTCTCGCCCTCAAGGGGGCGATCTTCTTCCAGAAGGGCCGGTTCGACCAGGGGGTGGCCTTCCTGGAGGAGGCCTTCCGGAGGGCGCCCCAGCGGCTGGACATCCGGGCCACCCTGATCCAGGCCCTTTGCGACGCCGTGGAGGAAAGTCTCCAGAAGAAGGGAGACGCGGACCCGGGCAAGTGGCTGGAACTGGCCCAGAAACTGGACCGGAACCATCCCGAGGTCCTCCGGGTGACGGGCCTCTACCTGGCGGCCGGAGGAAAGCTCCGGGAGGCCGTGGAGGTCCTCCAGCGGGCCCTCAAAGAGGGCGCCCGCCCCGGGCCGACGAGGCGGGCCCTGGCCCGGGTCTACCGGAAGATGGGATACATCCTGCTTCCCACCCGGCGGTCCCTTGCGCTGGAGGCTTTCCGGAAAGTCCTGGAATTCTCCCCTCCCGGCGAGCCCTTGGGATCCATCCCGGGGATCCTGGAAACGGAGATCCGGAAACTCCGGCTGGAGGCCCGGAAGGCCTTGGCCGCGGGAAGGCGGGGGGAGGCCTCCACTCTTCTCCAAAGGGCCTTTTCCCTGGCCGATCCAGGGAGAATGCCCGAGGCCTGGGCCCTCCTCCTTCTGGACCGGGCCCGGCTGGAAGGAAAAGGGGAGGACCAGGCGCGGGAGGAAGCGCGGAAGGTCTTATGCCGGGACCTGGGCTGCCCCGGCGCCCAGGACAAGGACCTGGAACGGGCCGTCCTGGGATTTCTGGGCCCCAAGGTGGATTCCTGGCTTACCGCCGGAAAGAGCGGGAAGGCCTTGCGGGTCCTGGAGATCGCCGCCCGCCTCCTGGGGCCCAGGGCCGGGATCGCCGAACTCCAGGCACGGGTTCTCCTGGCCCGGGGGGAGGTGAGGGCCTGCCGGAGGCTCCTGGACCGGGCCTTGGCCCGGTGGCCCCGCCATCCAGGGTTGCTCCAGGCCAAAGGAAGGCTTCTTTGCCTGGAAGGGCTGGAGGAGTGGAAGGCCGGGAAGTCCCCCCAGGCCCTGGAGAAGATCCTCCGGGGAGCCTCTCTTTGCGGTCCGGGAATGGTCCCCCCCGAGGCGGATTCCTTCCTGCGGCGGCGGGCCGCGGGCGTCCTGGAGGAGGCCGAGGAGGCCCGGGCCGCAAAGGATTGGAAAAAGGCCCTGGCCCTCCTGGAGAAGGGGATCCATTACCTTCCCCCGGGTGTTCCCCGCAAGGTCCGGTGGAGGGCGATCCTGGAAAAGGGACTTTGCCTGGTCCACCTGGACCAGCCCTTGAAGGCCTTGAGGCTCCTGGAAGCCTTGGACCTGGAGGCCCGGGCGGAGAAGACTCCCTTTGTCCAGGCCGCCCGTGCAAGGGCGGCCTTGCTGGCCGCCATGGGGCGGGCCGGGGAGGCGCGGGAGGTGGTTCTTTCCTGGCTGAAGGCCTTCCCCGGGGACCCGGGTTCCAAGGCCCTGCGCGGGCTCCGGGGGAGGCTTCGACCGGCTTCTCGTCCGGGCCGGGGAAAGTGGGAGAGCCCCCCTTGTCCCCCCCTCCGGGCTTTGTTAATCTCCCCGCGCCTCGGGGTTCCCCCGGGGATGTTCCTTTACAATTACATTTCATGGCCGGCTTTCGAGTTCGACGGCGAAAGGTTGGCTGAAGGCGAGACCGGATCGGTCTTCATGGGCAGGGCCTGGGAGGGGACCCATGGCAAGAAAAAAAGCGAAGAATCTCATCGATGTTCTCCAGGGGAGCATGGGTACGTCCGGGCCCGTCTTCGGAAAACCCAGGGCTTCCAAGCCGGGAACCCGTTCCCGGCGGGCCGCGGGACCTTCTTCCAGGGGCGGGGGGATCGGGGAAAGGAAGATAGAGGTAAGCCTCTCCTTGAACGCCCTCCTGGGACTGGTGGTGCTCCTGGCTGTCCTTCTGGCCGGAATGTATGGGCTGGGTCGATACCAGGCTCTTGCCGGGGCCAGGCAAGGCAAATCCGCCGCCCTGGCATCCATGGAAATGGCCCCGGGGGCCTCGCCGGGCGCGGTCCGGCGCCGGCCCGGGCGGAGCCTTTCCGTAAAGAAGGCCGGGATCTCCCGCAAGGGAGCGGCCCGGACGCCCAGGACCCGGAAGGGTCTTTGTGTGATCAGCTATGCCTATACGGCCAGGGGTAAAAAGCTTGCCGTCCAGATGGTCAAGTGGCTCCGCTCCCAGGGACTGTCCAACGCTCTCTACGCTTCGTACGATTCGAAGAAGGGAAAGAGCTGGATGGTGGTGGTACCCCTTGGAGGGGAATCGCCCCGGGCCCTCACCAGGAGGGTGATGGCCCTGAAGGCCCCGCCTTTCGCCGAGAAGTCCTTTCGATTCGCCGACCAGAAGATGTTTTACGTGACCCTTCGGGTCGGCGGGTGACCCGGTCCTTTCCGGCCCCGCGAGGCGGCCCGGAATTGTAGAAGGAAATGGAATCGAGATGTCCATCCATAGAAGTTTGAAGAGCAGCGGCAAGTTGATCCGGGCCCGCAACGTCTGGACCCGGCTGGAACGAATCCAGGCCCTCATGAAGGAGGACCGCTGGAGGGAAGGGGACCCCGTTACGGGGCTTCCCAAGGTGCGCACCCGGTTCAAGACCAAGAGCAAGAAGCAGCTCAAGGAAGAGGCCAAGAAGGCCACGGCGGGCAAGGAAAAAGAGGAAAACACCGAGGAGTAGGCGGCGTTCTTCCCGCAGGGACGGAGGGCGGTTTCCCGGGGAGGCCGCCCTTTTTTTCCCCCTTTTGCAACCTGGGAGGAACCATGATCGCCGGCCGGGTGAAGCACATCGAAGCCAGCGGGATCCGGAAGGTCTTCGAGCTGGTGGCCACCATGGAGGATCCCATCAATCTCTCCATCGGGCAGGCCGACTACGATCCCCCCAAGGAACTCCAGGAGGCGGCGATCCGGGCCATCCGGGAGGGCTGGAACCGGTATTCCATCACCCAGGGGTTTCCCGAGCTGAACGAGAAGATCCTGGACCACTACCAGGAAACCCAGGGCCGGCGTCCCGAGGCTTCCATGTTGACCTGCGGCGTCTCCGGAGGGGTCCTCCTCTCCTTTCTCTGCCTCCTGGAACCCGGGGACGAGATCCTCCTGCCCGACCCCTATTTCATGATGTATCGCCACCTGGCCCTCCTTTGCGGGGCCCGGCCCAGGTATTACTCCCTCTACCCTGAATTCCGTCCCTCCCTGGAGGAAATGGAGTCCCTTCTCTCGGAGAGGACCAAGATCATCCTGGTGAACAGCCCCTCCAACCCGACGGGAGGGGTTTTCGGCGAGGCGGAACTTAGAGAGATCGGCGGGATGGCCGATCGGGCGGGAGCGGTCCTGGTCTCCGACGAGATCTACGAACAGTTCGTCTACGACGGGCCTTTCGTGTCCCCCGGGCGGTTCGCGCGGAAAGCCCTGGTTCTCGGCGGTTTTTCCAAGACTTTCGGGATCCCCGGGTGGCGCCAGGGCTTCGCCCTCGGTCCGGCGGAGATCATCGAGGCCATGCGGACCTTGCAGCAATTCACCTTCGTCTGCGCGCCCACTCCCTTCCAGAGGGCGATCCTGGACACCTGGGGGCTGGACATGTCGGACTATGTCCGGGCCTACGTGGAAAAGCGGAGGATCCTGGTCGAAGGACTGGACCCGGCCTTCCGGCTCGTTCCTCCCGGGGGAAGTTTCTACGCCTTTCCAGCCTACCCGGAGGGCTTGGACCCCAAGGTGTTCCTTGAAAAGACCCTGGCCAGGAAAGTCCTGGTCGTGCCGGGGTCGGCCTTCTCCCCTCGAAATACCCATTTCCGGATCAGTTTCGCCGCCCCGGACGAGAAGATCCGGGAAGGGGTGGAGATCCTCAACGAGATCGCCCGGGGAGGTTGAGGAATGAAGGATCCCGCCCAGCCGGGCTACCTGGCCGGTCTGTTCCGGTCCCTCCAGGGGGAGGGGCCCTGGGCGGGAAGGCCCGAAGTCTTCATCCGGCTGGCCGGGTGTTCGGTCGGGTGCCCCTGGTGCGACACCAAGGAAGCCTGGGAGAGGCCCCCTTCCTTCCCCCTCCCGGAAGGGGGAGTCCTTCCCAACCCGGTGGAGGCGGAAGAGGCGGCCCGGCTGGCGGAGGAGGCGGCGCGCCCCGGGACCCGGTGGATCTCCCTTACCGGGGGGGAGCCCCTGGAGCAGGCGCCCTTCCTCCTGGCGGTCCTTCCCCTGCTAGGGGAGAAGGGTTTCTTCCTTCACCTGGAGACGGCCGGAGTGAACCCGGCCTCCCTGGAGAGTCTCCTTCCCCTCCTGGACCAGGTTTCCATGGACTGGAAATTGCCCTCCCTGGGAGGGGGCGATTTCCGGTCCGCCCACAAAGCCTCTCTCCGGGTCCTTTCCGCCTGGGGCGGGGAGAAAGCGGTGAAGGTGGTGGTGGGCGCCACTTGTCCCTCTTCCGAAGTGGAGGAGGCCCTGGAGGAAATCCTGGGGATTTGCCCGGGCGCCTTTCCGGTGCTCCAGCCCTTGGCGGCCCCGGGCTCGAAGGGGCCCGAGCCGGGGGCCCTGGATCTTTGCCTGGACCTGGCGTGGAAATGGGGGAAGAGGGCCCCCTCGCTCAGGGTCCTCCCCCAGGTGCACAAGCTCCTGGGGCTTCCTTGACACTCTTTCGAGGCGGGCCTAGGGTCGCCTCCAGGAGTCTGGTTCATGAGCGAAAAGAAAAAGATCCTGGTCTTCGACGACGATCCCGACATCGGGATCTTCTGCAAGACCGTCCTCGAGACCAAGGGGTGGGAGGTCAAGGTTTTTCACGAGGCCTTCGGCGCCGCCGACGTGGTGGAGGTGGAGAAGCCGGACCTGATCATCCTGGACATCATGATGGAGCAATCCGATTCCGGGATCCGCCTGGCCCGGGAACTCGGGAGCCGGGGGATCCCCATCTTCCTTCTTTCGGCCATCGCCCGGGCCTCAGGGGCCGTCCTGGACCACCGGGAGCTTCCCGTCCTGGAGGTGATCAACAAACCCATCGAGCCCCAGGAGCTGGTGGCCAAGGTCTCCCGGGTCCTGGGTGAGGGAGGGGGGGGCTGACCCCCCCTCCTGGCCCGGATGGGCGGGGGAGAGTAGAGTCTCTCTCTTTGCTTCCGCGGAAATCTTCACCTGGAGGTTCCCATGGGGTCCGGCTTGAAACTCCTGGGCGGGACGGCGTCCTTCCTGGCCCTGGGCCTGGGGTGGGGGTGCGCCTTTTCTTCCACCGACTACTGCGTCCTCCAGGGACAGGTGCTCCGGCCGGACGGAAAGCCGGCGGCCTTTTGCGACCTCTACCTGGCCCGGTCGCTCACGGACCTGGAGAGGGGGAGCCGCCCCTTCGGCCCGGAAGAGAGGGCGGATTTCCACGTTCCCGGGGAGAACCTCTACCGGTTCGTGAAGACCGACGGGCAGGGACGATTCCAGGCGGTTTTCCGGATCAGGCGCCACGGGGCGCATCCCCAGGTCTACTACGGACACCCCCTTCCCCGGGTCTTCATCCAGGCCGAGAGCGGGCCGGGAGAGTGGGCTCGGTTCCACCTGGACACGGAATGGGGGGACTGGAGCTCCCGGCTGGACGGTGACCTGAAACCCATGGACCTTGGGACCCTCCTGCTGGGGAAGAAGCCCCTTCGCCTTCCCGAGCCGCCGCCCTTGAAGAAGGCCTACATGCAGGTTCTCGAATACCCCTCCCTGGAGACCGGGCAGGCGAGGAAACTCCGGGCCCGGGCCGAAAAGCCCTACAGGGCCGGCCGTTTCCTGGAGGCCGCGCGGCTCTACCGGGAAGCTGCGCGGTTGGAGCCCAGAAGCGCTCTTCCTTTCTACCTTACGGCGGAGAGTCTTTTCCGGGCCGGGAAGCCCCGGGAGGCCCTCTCCTTTGCGGGAGAGGCCGTGCGGCTGGATCCCTGGGTGGGACTGGGGCATTTCCTCAAGGCGTTGATCCTGGAAAGGCTCGGGGAGAAGAAGGAGGCGGTCTCGGCGCTTTTTAGGGCTTCCCAGCTGGATCAGGCCCTGGAGGAAGCCCGGGCGCGGCTGGAGATGCTGGAACCCAGGGCCCGCCCCTTTCGCAAGAGCCCCCTCGTGACGGGAGAGAGGTAGGCCCATGGCTTTCCCTGTCGTGGCCCTCGTGGGCCGGCCCAATGTCGGGAAATCGAGCCTTCTCAACAGGATGGCCCGCAGGCGCGTCTCCATCGTGGAACCCACGCCGGGAGTCACGAGGGACAGGGTGACGGCCCTTGTGGAGCACGGGGACCGAACCTTCCAGGTGATGGACACGGGCGGGATCGGGCTTTTCGACGAGGCCCTCCTGAAGGAGGAGGTGGAACGGCAGATCCAGGCGGCCTTCCTGGAGGCGGACCTCCTCCTCTTCCTGGTGGACGCCCGGGAAGGGCTCACGCCGGTGGACGTGGAAGTGGCGGGCCTCCTCAGGAAGTCCCGAAAACCCGTTCTCCTCGTGGCGAACAAGGCCGAGTCCCCCGCTTCCCGGATGGAGGCTCCCTCCTTCCTACGCCTGGGTTTCGGCGAGCCCTTCCTTGTCTCCGCCCTCGAGGGTTTCGGTGTGCCGGAACTACTGGACCGGGTGGTGGAGGAGCTTCCCCCGGAGGGGGAGGAGAGGGCCGCCACCGAGCCCTTGATGAAGATCGCCGTCCTGGGCAAGAGAAACGCCGGCAAATCCTCCCTCATCAATTACCTGGCCGGGGAAGAGAGGGTCATCGTCTCCGAACTTCCCGGGACCACCCGGGACGCCGTGGACGTTCTCTTCGAGCGGGGCGGCCGCCGGGTCCTGGCCATCGATACGGCGGGTTTGCGCAAGAGAAGATCCGTCCAGGACGCGGTGGAGTTCTTCTCCATGAAGAGGGCCGAGGCGGCCGCCTTGCGGGCCGACGTGGTCCTTCTCCTGTTCGACGTGAGCCGGCCCATCTCCCGGGTGGACCAGAGCCTGGCCAGGTTCCTCCTGGACCACCACAAGCCGGTGGTCATCGCCGGGACCAAGTGGGACCTGGCCAAGGAGAAGACCCGGCCCGGGGATTGGGAAGAATACATTCGGTCCAAGCTTGCGGGACTCTCCTTCGCGCCGATCAGTTTCTTTTCCGTGAAGGAAGGGTTCCACGTGGACGAGACCCTGGAGCTCTGCTGGGAACTCTTTTCCCAGTCCCGCGTCCGCGTGGGGACGGGCGAACTCAACCGGGTCCTGCGGGAAGCCATGGAGACGGTGAGTCCCCGGCCCAAGCGGGGGGCCAAGGCGCCCAGGATCTTCTACGCCACCCAGCCCGAGATCGCACCGCCTACGTTCGTGCTCTTCGTCAACGACCCGGCGCTCTTCTCCAAGGATTACGTGCGTTTCCTCCAGAACCGCCTTCGCCGGGAGTTTCCTTTCAAGGAGGTCCCCCTCCGGATCCTTCTCCGGAAACGGGAGAAGGTGGAGCTTCCCCCCGGCGGAAAGGAGAAGGGCGGAGGCCGCGGGAGGCCTGGAAAAAGGGAAAGGAAGCGTTGAAATGAGAAATTCCCGGCAGACTTTCTTCTTTCTCTTCCTCCTCCTGGGGGGGTGCGCATCCACGCCCTCCTGGAAAGAAGTGGCCTTTCCCGGGCCCATGGCCAAGGAGGACGCCTGGTTCCTGGCGGGAGCGGCCGCCGAGGCTTGCGGGTTCACCACCGATGAAAGGGCCTCGGACCCCGAGGAAGGGGAGATGGTCTCCCTTTGGAAGGAGAGGCTCGCCCCCTTCGGGAAGGGCTATCGGCTGAAGCTCCACGTAAGACTCCGGCCCGAGGAGGACGGGAGGGTGAAACGCCTGGAGTTCTACGTGGAGCGCCAGGTGAACGAATCCATGGAGAACCCTTTCTCCCCCCGTCCCGAGGACTGGGGCGGCGGGGGCCGGGACCCCGGGATGGAGGCCCTTTTCGAGACCCACCTGGCCACCAGGCTGCGGCAATTCTTCCCTCCCGGGTGGAAGCGGGAGGGAAAGTCGCCCAAGGGAGGGGTTTTCCCGGGCCGATGAGACTTCACGGGGAAGACCTTTCAGTGGGGAGCATCCCATGACGACGATCCAAGAGGTCAAGGCGAGACGTTGGACCCACGTGGCGGCCGACGCCCTGGGGGAAGCCCTGGTCTACCCGCTCAAGGCCTACCGGCACCGTTACCTGGTGGCCAACGCCTTCAGGAGGGAACTCTTCGGCAGGTTCAAGGGGTCCATCCTGGGCGTAGGCTGGGTGCTGATCCACCCGGTCTTCCTCTTCATTACCTACTACCTGATCTTTGGACTTCTGTTCAACATGAGAGGGAAGCCGGGCACGCCGATCAGCTGGTATTCCTTCTATTTGTTCTCCGGGATCCTGATCTGGATGCTTTTTTCGGAGACCACCATCAGGTCCTGCACCATCGTGGTGGACAACGGGAACCTCATCCAGAAGGTGGCTTTCCCCTCCGAACTTCTCCCCCTCCCCCTGGTCCTGGTGAACCTGGTCGTCCTGGGCGTGGGCCTCCTGGTGGTGTATGCCGGGTCCGCTGTATGGGCCCTCATTGATCCTTCCACCCTGGCCATCACATGGCCGGGGCCGGAGTTCGTCATGATCCTGCCCCTGGCGCTCGAGGTGGCTCTCTTCGCCCTCGGGATCGGGCTTTTCCTCGCGGCGGCCCACGTCTTTCTCCGGGACACGCTCCAGATTTACACGGTCCTCCTTCTCTTCTGGTTCTTCGTGAGTCCTATTTTCTGGTACCCGGATTTCGTGGCCCGGGGTGGAGGCGCGGATTTTCTGTCACGCATGGAGAGCTTCATCAAGGCCAATCCTTTCTACAGTTACACCCTGGGATTCCGCGGGGCCATCGGGATCACGGACCACCCCTGGGAGGACGCCGTGGCCGGGACTCTCGGTGGACTCCTCCCGGCCCTGGCGGCCTTCTTCCTTGGTTGTTTCTTCTTCAACCTTCTGAAGCGCAGGTTCGCCGACGAGGTCTGAGAACCGTGGAAAACGCCGTGGAAGCCGTGGGATTGGGGAAGCAATACAAGATCTACCCCTATCCCCACGACCGGCTCCTGGAGCTGGTTTCCCTGGGGCGCATGAAGAGACACAGGTCGCTCTGGGCGCTAAAGGACATATCCCTCCAGGTCCCCTGGGGTTCGGCCCTGGGG
>CAYQBW010000048.1:2262-10233 GCA_964415725.1 uncultured Planctomycetia bacterium | reverse complement strand
TCTCTACGCCCTCCCCGGGAGCCCGAGGGCAGTGGAGGAATACATGGCCGAGATCCTGCAGACCATGGAGCACTTGCTTCTCATGGCCCGGGGAGTGGGGCATTGAAAAAGGGAAGGTGGTTTGCCTTTCTCGGGATTCTCCTCTTTCTTTCCGCCTGCGGGGGGAGGAAGAAGGGGGAGACCTTGAGGATCCTCACCGCCGGAAGCCTGGCCGTGCCCTTCAAGGAGCTGGCCTCGATCTTCGAGAAGGACCACCCCGGGCTCCGCGTGGAGCTGGAGAGCCACGGCTCCAGGCAGTGCGCCCGGATGATCGCCGCCCTGGGCAGGCCTTGCGATGTCTTCGCCTCGGCGGACTACAAGGTCGTAGAGGACCTGCTCGTCCCGGCCAAGGCCCGGTTCAACATCCGGTTTTGCACCAACCAGATGGTCCTGGCCTGGCGGAAGGGCTCGCCCAAGGCCGAGGGGATCGGCCGGTCCAACTGGTTCGACTACCTCCTGAAGAAGGGGGTGATCCTGGGCCGGTCCGATCCGGACAGCGATCCCTGCGGCTACCGGACGGTCATGGTCCTCCAGCTTGCCGAGGGGTTCTACAAGAAGCCCGGGTTGGCCGGGGAGATCCTGGATCATTCCGGCGACAGGTATATCCGCCCCAAGGAGACGGACCTGCTGGCCCTCCTGGAGGCGGGGGAGATCGACCTTCTCTTCATCTACCGCTCCGTGGCCCTCCAGCACGGCCTGGGGTATCTCAGGCTCCCGCCCGAGATCGACCTGGGCGATCCCTCCAAGGCGGCCCTCTACGAAAAGGCCCGGGTGAAGGTGCGGGGGAAGACGCCGGGAGGCTGGGTGGTGGTGAAGGGCTCGCCCATCCAGTATTCGGTAACCGTCCCCGCGGGCGCGCCCAACCGGAAGGCCGCCCTGGCCTTTTTGGCCTTCCTCCTCTCCCCCCGGGGGCGGGCGGTGATGGAAGAGAACGGCCAGTCCTGCCTCGTTCCCGCGCTTTGCCGGTCCCTGGAGGCGGTTCCGCCTGAGCTCAGGAAGTACTGCCGGGAGGCCCCCAAGTGAAAGGATCCGGTCCCGGACCCTCGGCCTTCCACCTGCTCTTCACCCTTCTTGGCTCCATCCTGGTCCTCTTCGTCCTGGCCCCCCTGGCGGGGATGTTTCTTGCCACCTCGGCGGGCGATCTCGGCAAGGCCGCGGCGGACCGGGCCGTGACGGGAGCCCTCTTCCTCTCCCTTTCGGCGGGGCTCGCGGCGGTGTTGGCCTGCGCGCTCTTCGGGATCCCCCTGGCCTGGATCCTGGCCAGGAAGGAATTCCCCGGGAAGGCCCTTCTCTCGGCCCTGGTGGACCTGCCCATGGTGGTGCCCCATACGGCGGCGGGGATCGCCCTTCTCAGCGTCTTCGGAAGGGAGACAGCAGCGGGCCGCTTCCTGGAAGGTCTGGGCCTCGGTTTCACCGGGACCTTTCTCGGGATCGCAGCAGCCATGGCCTTCGTCTCCCTGCCTTTCCTGGTCAACGCGGCCAGGGAGGGTTTTTCCGCCGTGCCGGAACGACTGGAGAAGGCCGCCCGAAGCCTGGGCGCCTCGCCCTGGCGGGTCTTTTGGACCGTCTCCCTTCCCCTGGCCCGGCGCTCCATCCTGGCGGGGATGATCGTGATGTGGGGCCGGGGCATCTCGGAGTTCGGGGCGGTGGTGATCATCGCCTACCACCCCATGACGGCCACGGTGCTCGTGGCCGAGAGGTTCAACGACTACGGCCTGGCCTACGCCCGCTCGGCGGCGGTCCTCCTGGTGCTGGCCGCCGTGGTCCTTTTCGTTTTCTTGAGGCTGTTGTCGGGCCGGCGGAGGGAGAGCCGTGCTTGAGGTCCGCTCCCTTTGCCTGGAGGCCGGGGATTTCCGGCTCGAGGATCTGGACCTGGCCGTGGGGGAAGGGGAGTATTTCGTGCTTCTGGGGCCCTCCGGGTCGGGGAAGAGCCTCTTCCTGGAAGCCCTGGCCGGGCTGAGGCGTCCGGCGGGCGGGCGGATCGCCTGGAAGGGCACGGATGTGACCGCCCTTCCCCCGGAGAAGAGAGGCTTCTCCCTCCTCTACCAGGACTACGCCCTCTTTCCCCACCTTACGGTGGAGGAGAACATCGCCTACGGGCCCCGGTCCAAGGGAAGATCCCGCCTGGAGGCCGGGGAGGCGGCCCGCCGGGCGGCGGAACTCGTGGGCGCCTCCCACTTGCTGGGCCGGAGCACGACCAACCTCTCGGGCGGGGAGAAACAAAGGGTGGCCCTGGCCCGGGCCCTGGCCCCGGGGCCGGCCCTGCTCCTTCTGGACGAGCCCCTTTCCGCCCTGGACTGGGGGCAACGCAGGGAGCTCCGGCGGGAACTCAAGTCCCTGCACCGGTCCACGAGGGCGGCCTTCCTGCATGTCACCCACGATCCCGAGGAGGCCCTCTATCTGGCCGACCGGATGGGGGTGATGCTGGAGGGCAGGCTCCGGGGGATCGGCCCGCCGGAGGAACTCTTCCGGAATCCGCCGGACCCGGCGGTTGGGGCCTACCTCGGGATGCGGAACCTCCTTCCCGCCCGGTTTGTAGGGCCCGGGCGTTGCGAGGTGGGGGGCGTTGAGATCGCCGCCGCCTCGGCCGCCGAGGGCCTCTCCCACGTCTGGATCAAGCCCGAGGACGTGCTCCTCTCCCTGGAGCCCTTTCCCTCGAGCGCCCGGAACCAGCTCCGGGGAAAGGTGGCCGACTGGGAGCCCGCCGGGCCGCTTTTGGCCGTCAAAGTCGACCTGGGCGGATTCGCCCTGGCCGCCATGGTGACCCGCAGGTCCTTCCAGGAACTGGGCTTGGGACCGGGCAAGGAAATCTACTGCACCTTCAAGAGCTCCGCCGTCGTCACCGTAAACGAGTAGGGGGCGCTGTAGGGGACGCCCGAGGGACGGCCGCAGGCCGTCCCGACGGTCGTCCCGGATGGATCCCAAACCCCCGGACTCGTCCCTGGGATGGGCGTGATTCCCGATTCCCGGAACCACCGCGGGCCGACGTTCGTCAGGGCCGCCTTCCGGCGGCCCTGCCTCCGGCGGCCCCTACACCCGCAATGGGAACGTAGGGGACGCCCGAGGGACGGCCGCAGGCCGTCCCGACGGTCGTCCCGCGATTTCCCAGACGCCGGAATGATTCCCCATTCCGGAACCATCCCGGGCCGACGTTCGGCGCCGAAGACGGCGCCTCCGGCGGCCCTGCCTCCGGCGGCCCCTACATTTGGTGCAGGGGGGGTTGACGACATTTCTCAGGGCTGTTCTTCTCGGTTCCGTGGCTGGAGGCCTGTCGAAAGGAGGACGCCCATGGGCCGGGTCTTTGAGATCTACCTTTACGAAAAGCCTTCCCGCGAGGCGTTTATCGAAGCCCTCCCTTCGAAGGCCCTGGAATACGAATGGGGGGAAGAGGGTTCCCATGGTTTTCTTTTCCGGGTTTCCCGGAAGAGAAGGGGAGGAATCGAGACCTGTTTCCACGTAAAGGGCCCCTTTCCGCTGGAACTGGGGGAGGCGCCCGGTCCCGTGGAGAATTCTCTCATCCTGCCCAGGTGGAAGTTCTCCGTGGAGGTTCCCGATCCCCCCAGGATGAGGTGGAGGAGGACGGCCCGGAAGTGGGGCCTCAGGACGGCCAAGAAGGGTGGGGGGGTGCTTTGGGACAAGGATAAGAAGCATGTGATCTGGTCCAGGGGAAAATTCGAGCCCCCCAAGGTGCCGCCGGCGGACCAGGAGGTTCCTTTTCTGAGGTTCCAGTGGAACTTCCTGGAGGACAGGGCCGGGGAGGGCAAGGCCCGGCTCTTTCTTTCCACCTTCGAGAGATACATGTGCAAGTTCACCCCTTTCTTCTTCCAGGAAGGCCCCCTTCTGCCCAAACAATGGTTTTCCCAGCACGGGGAGGAATTCGTGGGGTTGTGGGAGAAGGGACTCAAAGCGGAAGAGCCGGCCCGCCTGAGCTTCGAGGTCCTTACGCCCTTCTACCACCCGAGCCTTCTTTTCGGGGAGGTGAAGGAAGGCGCCCTGCCGGGCGTGAAGGCGCCGGGCCCCAAGTGGATCCAGTTCCGTCTCATGTTGTTCGGCCGGCACCTCTACGAGGATCCGCTCTGGAGGGACTACGTCGCCGCTTCTTTTCTCAAGGTCTCCAAGGAACTCGGATGTTTCTATGCCATCGCATACATTGAGGGCGGTTTCGCCTTGGACGTGTTCAGGGTGGACGACTACCACTGGCTGGACAGCCACCTCTACTTCCACTCCGAGACGGAAGATTACCCGATCCCGGACAACCTGGACTGGATGGGCCTTCCTCCCTGTCCCGGCTGGCTGCTCTGGTTCGGCCGGCCTTACGCGGAGAAGGTGAAGCCCGCCCTGGAGGAGGTGAGGACCTGGCTTGAATCCAGGCCGGGGACCGCCTTCGAGGAGTCCGGTGGCGGCCTCTTCCTCAGAATGGGCCAACAACCCACCCGCCTGGAGGACCTGCAAGAGGCTCCCTACGCCCTTCCCGAGGAGCTGGTGGACAAGACCCCTCCTCCCCATTTCCACAGGGACTACCTGAAGAATATGTGGAAGAAGAAAAAGAAAGGCGCCGGGTAGGAAACTCCCTCATTTTGGAGACAGGCCTCTACCTGGTGAGGGAGAAGGACAACTTCGGCTTGTCCAGGACGATTTCCCTGGTTACGCCCCAAGTTCTGAGGATCACCTTCTTGCCGTAATGTTCCCCCAGCAGGAGGACATGGTCCCCGGAGAAGGACAAGGTTTCTCCCGTGCCGGGGTAGAAGGCCGTTCCGTAGACCCGCACCGGAAGGCCCTCGGAGGAGAAGAATTCCACCCTGCAGATTTTGGCCGTCCCCAGCATTCCCCGCAGGGCGTTGCACCTGGCGGTCCAGACCTTCGAGGGAGAGGGGCGCCTCGTGTCCAGGATAGCCATCCACTTCGACCAGCCCGGGTCTCCCAGGAACCGGAAGCGGATGACTCCCAACCCCTTCGGGACTCCCCTGAAGACGGCAAGCCTCATCCAGCCCCCCTCGAGGGCCTCGGCCCTGTCGAAATGGAGGAGTTTCCGCCAGGTCCCTCTGTCCGCGCAGAACAGGTCCAACCGGGCCGCCAACTGGTCCCTCACCGCCCTGAACCCTGGAAGCCCGCCCTGGCGGAAATAGCTTTCGTGGACCAGGATTCTCAAGGTCCGTTTTTCATCGACCAGGAAGATATGCTGGGGCCCGGGTTTCTCCAAAGGGAAGAACCGTTTCGCGTATCCTTTCTTCCAGGCGCCCAGAAAGGAGACCGGCCGGGGTTTCCGGGACCAGATCTCGAAACGGCCCAGGCCGTCCGCCAGGCCCCAGCAGGAGTCCCCGGGGGCCAGCCAAAGTCCTCCCGCCACGGGGGCGCCGAGGCCTTCCCTGCCGGGAGAGATCCAGACCAGGGCGCCGGGGAGGGGCTTGCGTGAGTCCGAATCCAGGACCATGCCCCGGCACAGGCGGACCGCCCTGGAAAGCTTCAGGACGATCCGCCGGCGGGCCAGGGCGGTTTCTTCCAGGCGGACCATCCCCTTCCATCCGCTCCCTTTTCCGTCCCGGACCAAGGCGATCACCCATGTGGGCGGGGATTCCTTGGGGCAGGCGGGGCCGCCCAGGAAAGAAGAGACCAGGGCTCCCTGGAGGTCCGTTTGGGCCTGGAGGTCCTCCCGGATCCTCTTGCCCGTCTCCCAGACGAGAACCCGGGCCTTCAAGGCCGTCAGGGGCGCTCCGTCCGGGCCTTGGAGAAAGATCCGGAAGGGCGGTTCGGAAACCCCCCCCAGGACCGGGCCGGAAGGAAGGAAGAGAGCCAGAAGAACCCCGATGAGGCAAGTGTGAGAGAACCCTTTCCACATGACCGCCTCCTTCCAGTTTGCGAGGGCCCTTTGGGCTTTGGACGGAAATGGGGGCCTGCCCGAAATATCCTTCAGGTTAACAAAAAAACGGCTTTTTGGGGAGTCGCGGCCCGAACCCAACCGGGTCTAGTGTCTTTGGGCGTGGGTCCGGGCCGTTTTTAGGGCTTGTTTTTCTTGGAAAAAAGGCGTATCTGCACTCTCCGGCCGTTGGGACGCGGTGTTTTCCCCTATCCCGAAACAGCCGGTCCGGAGAAAAACCGTAGAAAGGCAAATTTTGAGAAAGGTCCTGCTCCTGCATCCCCGGTTTTCGCCTCATAGCTTCTGGAACTACCGGGAAGTATGCAGGCTCGTGGGGGCGAAATACCCCGCTTCCCCCCTGGGACTCATCACCATGGCGGCCCTCCTGCCCAAGGATTGGGAGGTGGAGCTGGTCGACCTCAACACCCGGGAACTGGAGGATTCCAGGATCGACGAGGCGGACCTGGTCTTCATCGGGGGGATGCTTCCCCAGCAGGAGGAGATCCTCCGCCTCGTGGACAGGGTCCACCGCCGGGGAAAGAAGGCGGTCGTCGGCGGCCCGGACCCCACGTCCCAGCCGGAGCGTTACCGGTCGGCCGATTACCTCGTCCTGGGAGAGGCCGAGGCTTCCCTCCCCCTCTTCCTGGATGACCTGGAGAGGGGAGCCTCCTCGGGGGTCTACGAGGCGAAGGAGCGGCCCGATATGTCGGCCAGCCCCGTTCCGCGCTTCGACCTCCTGAACTTCTCCGACTACGTCATGGTGGGCGTCCAGTTCTCCCGGGGGTGTCCTTTCAACTGCGAGTTCTGCGACATCATCGAGCTCTTCGGGCGCGTTCCCAGGACCAAGTCTCCCGGACAGATCCTGGAGGAACTGGAGGCCCTCTACCGCCTCGGCCACCGGGGCCACGTGGATTTCGTGGACGACAATTTCATCGGCAACAGGAAGAGGGCCAAGGAGATCCTCCGGGCCGTTCTGGAGTGGTCCAAGCGCAGGGGGCATCCCTTCTATTTTTCCACCGAGGCTTCCCTCAACCTTGCCGGCGAGGAGGAGATCCTTTCCCTCATGGCGGAACTGGATTTCCGGTACGTCTTCATCGGGATCGAATCCCCAGACGAGTCGATCCTGGAGTCGGCCGGAAAGACGGCCAATCTCCGGCGGGATATCCCGGGGGACCTCCGGAAGATCTACCGGCGTGGGATCGTGGTGAACGCCGGCTTCATCCTGGGGTTCGACGACGAAACGGACGGCATCGGGGCCCGGATCGTGGACCTCGTCCGGCGGGGGGCGATCTGCATGGCCATGGTGGGGCTTCTCTACGCTCTCCCCAATACACGGTTGACCCGGCGTCTCCGGAAGGAAAACAGGCTTTTCGAAGACTTCGAGGTTCGTTCCCAGTCTTCCGCCGTGGACGTGGACCAGACCACCAGCGGGATCAACTTTGCGACCCGGCGCCCCAGGGAAAGGATCCTCGCCGATTACCTCTCCATCCTGGACGAACTGTATTCCCCGGGCGATTACTTCGATCGATGCCTGGCGCTGGCCAAGGCTCTCCGGGTGAAGCCCAAGTTCAAACCCCCTCTACGGGTCCTGGCGCGGAATCTCCGGGCCTTTCTCGGCGCTTCCTTCCGGCTCGGCCTAAGGCCCTCCACGGCGTTCTACTGGTGGAGGAACCTGGCCCTGGTCCTTTTCACCCGCCCCTCTTCCCTGGAGACGCTGGTCAACCTCATGGTCATGTATCTCCATTTCGGGAAGCAGGCGGCCTTCCTCGAGGAGGTCATGCGCGCCAGGTTGCGGGAGCCGGCCCCTCACCGTGGGCGTAGGGGACGCCCGAGGGACGGCCTTCGGCCGTCCCGACGGTCGTCCCGGATGGATCCCAAGGCGGCGGGCTGATTCCCGATTCCCGGAACCATCCCGGGCCGACGTTCGTCAGGGCCGCCTTCCGGCGGCCCTTCCTCCGGCGGCCCCTACACCCGCGTTGGAATGTAGGGGACGCCCGAGGGACGGCCTTCGGCCGTCCCGACAGTCGTCCCGGATGGATCCCAAGGCGGCGGGCTGATTCCCGATTCCCGGAACCATC
>CAYQBW010000048.1:0-2162 GCA_964415725.1 uncultured Planctomycetia bacterium | reverse complement strand
ACACCCGCGTTGGAATGTAGGGGACGCCCGAGGGACGGCCTTCGGCCGTCCCGACGGTCGTCCCTGGACGGATTTATTTCCGGATCCATTTTTGGATCCAGTCGATTTCGGTGGTCATGTAATGGACCATGTGGGAGGGCTTGTTGATGCCGTGGCCTTCGCCCTTGTAGAGGACGAGCTTGGACGTCTTCCCCAGCTCCTGGAGGGCGTTGAAGTATTCGATGGATTGCATGTGGTTGACGGCCTGGTCGGCGGTCCCGTGCATGAGGAGGAGCGGGGTGCGGACGTTGAAGACCGCCGCGATGGGGCTGTCGTGGAAGGCCTTGTTCATCTTCGCGGGCGAACCCAGGGGATCGTAGTAGACCTCGGGCAGGACGGGGTTGCCCTGGCAGAAGCAGGAGAGGAAGTTGAAACCTCCTGCGATGGAGACGGCGGCCTTGAAGACGGCCGTCTTGGTGACGGTCATGTTCACCATGAATCCGCCGTAGGAGTATCCCGAGATCGCCAGGCGGTCCTTGTCGATGGAACCCGTGGCCAGGGCCGCCTCCACGCCGGACATCATGTCCTGGAAGTCCCCGCCGCCGAAGTCGGCCAGGTTGGCCCGAAGGAACTTCTCCCCATACGTGGTGGAGCCCCGAACGTTGGGGATCAGGGTGGCCCATCCCTTGGAGGCGAAGACGTGCCAGAGATATCGGTAGGTGAAGGCGTTCAGCCAGCACGCCGCCGGCCCGCCGTGGATCTCCACCACCAGGGGCGCTTTCTTCCCCTCGGCCAGGCCCGGGGGAAGGAAGAGGAATCCCTCCACAGCCAGGCCGTCCGGCGCCTTCCAGGAAAGGTGGATCGGGTCGTGGAACCCGAAGGGGGCGATTGTCTCGCGGACCTTGGTGAGCCTTTTGGGGGCCCACTTGTCGAGGGAAGAGAAGAAGAGGTCCGAGGGATGGGTGAAGTCGCTGGCCGTAAAGACCGCCTTCTTTCCCGTGGCGTCCAGGGAGACCTGGAGGATCGATCCCGGGACCTCGCCGAGAACCCGGGCCTTTCCCCCCGAGGCTGGGATTTCGTAGAGCCGGATCCTAGCCTTGCGTCCGGCCAGAAATCGGATCCATCTCCCGCCGGGACTCCAGGCGGTCCATCCCCTTCCCGGCTCCAGGTCGAAGGAGGCCGCGGCGGTGAGCTGGTTGAAGCGCCTGGTTCCGAGATCCAGGACGAAGAGGTCCTGGACGTTCACGTAATGGCCCCACTTCACGTGCCGGTCCCGGGTGAAGGCAAGGCGTTTGCCGTCGGGCGAAAACCTGGGATTGGCGTGGTGGGCGGGTAGGTCCGAGAGGATCTCCACCTTGCCCGAGAGGTCCACCAGGGCCAGGAAGTGGTCCTCCGTGACCCCGCTGGAGCCCTTGGGGTCGGCCGTGAAGGCCAGCTTCTTCCCGTCCGGGGCCCAGTCGAAGTCGTAGACGTAGACATTGCCGCCGGTGAGGGACTTTTCCTTGCCCGTGGACGTGTCCAGGACCCAGAGCTGGGGCCAGGTGGAACGGTCCTCCAGGGAGGTCCGCACCTGGGGATCCTTGCCCCAGCCCTTCTTTCCCTTGGGAGGCGCCAGAAAGGCCAGGAGCTTGCCGCCTGGGGAGAAGGCCGGCGAGGCCATCCCTCCCTTGCGGGGGCCTGCCACCTTGCGGGGGTCGGCGCCGTCGAAGCGGTTGGCGTAGAGGGCCGTCTTCCCGCCCCGGTTGGAGAAGAAGTAGAGGGTCTTGCCGTCCCTGGACCAGAAGGCCCCCCAGTCGTCGTGGCCGTCCCGGGTGAGGAGCTTGTCCTTTCCCGTGGCCGGGTCCACCAGGTGGAGGAGGCGGTGGTAGGTGTCCTTCTTCAGGTCCCGGCGGACTTCCAGGTAGACCGCCCGGGTCCCGTCGGGGGAGAGGGCCGGCGAGGCCAGGATGGGGAGCTCGAGGAAGTCTTTCACCCCGAAAGGCCGGGTCTTGGCGGCGGCGCCGGGAAGAAGAAGGGCGGCGAAAAGGAAGGGAAGGACGGATGAGGCCTTTCTCATGCGAGTCTCCTTGTGAGCCTGGGTTTTGGGAGAACATAGGCAATGGACCGTCCCGGGACCACACCCCGGGCGGAAAAGGCGGGGAAAGACGGGCGGGACGGTCCATTGCCTATGTTCTCCCAAAACC
>CAYQBW010000047.1:6680-10481 GCA_964415725.1 uncultured Planctomycetia bacterium | reverse complement strand
GAAGCCGAACTCGGCCCTCCGGAAGGTGGCAAGGGTGAGGCTCTCCAACGGCAAAGAGGTCACGGTCTACATCCCCGGCGAGGGACACAACCTGCAGGAGCACTCCATCGTGCTCGTGAGAGGAGGACGAGTCCGGGACCTTCCGGGCGTGCGTTACCACGTGATTCGGGGTGTCCTCGACGCCAGCGGAGTCGAGGATCGGCGCCGTTCCAGATCCAAGTACGGGACCAAGAGGCCCAAGTAGCCATGCCGCGAAATTTCAAATCCACCGATGTCTATGTCCGCCCCGACCCGAGGTTCGGGAGCAAACTCGCCACCAAGATCATCAACAAGATCATGTGGAACGGGAAGAAGAGCCTGGCCCAGAAGATCTTCTACGACGCGCTGGAGATCTGCAAAAAGAAGCTTCCCGACGTGGATTACGTGGAGATCTTCACCAGGGCCGTGGAGAACGTGAAGCCCCGCACGGAGGTGCGCTCCAAGCGGGTGGGCGGCGCCACCTACCAGGTTCCCATGGAAGTCAAGAAGAACCGGCAGCAGAGCCTGGCGATCCGGTGGATCGTGAACGCCGCCCGGGCCAAGAAGGGCAAGCCCATGGCCAAGAGGCTGGCCGAGGAACTGTTGGACTCCTACAACAACAACCCCCAGGGCGCGGCCATCAAGAAGAAGATCGACGTGCACAAGATGGCGGAGGCGAACAAGGCCTACTCGCACTTCGCCTGGTAAGTTCACCATCTCCCCTTGGAACACGCCGGATCCCTCCGGGGGCGGCGTGTTTCCACATGAGGGGAAAAGGAAGGACATGGACCTCTCCAGGATTCGGAATTTTGGAATCGCCGCCCACATCGATGCGGGCAAGACCACCGTCACCGAGCGGTTCCTCTTCTATTCCGGCAAGGAGCACAGGATGGGGGAGGTCCACGACGGGAACGCCACCATGGACTGGATGGCCGAGGAGAGGGAGAGGGGGATCACCATCACCTCGGCGGCCACCAACTTTCCCTGGAAGGACTGGACCTACAACCTGATCGATACCCCGGGACACGTGGACTTCACCGCCGAGGTGGAGCGGGCCATGAGGGTCCTGGACGGGGTGATCGTGGTCTTTTGCGGCGTGGCCGGCGTGGAGGCCCAGTCGGAGACGGTCTGGAGGCAGGCCGACCGGTACGGCGTGCCCAGGCTGGCCTTTGTGAACAAGCTGGACCGGACGGGGGCCGACTTCGGCCGGGTGGTGGAGAGGATCCGGGAGCGCCTCGGGGCGCGGGCCGTTCCCCTGCAGGTTCCCATCGGCAGGGAACGGGATTTCCAGGGGGTGGTGGACCTGGTGGAGATGCGGGCCTGGATCTGGGAGGACGAACTGGGGGAAAAACCCGTCTCCCGGGAGGTCCCTCCCCAGGTGGCAGAGGCGGCCCGGAAGGCCCGGGAGGAGATGGTGGAGATCCTGGCCGATTTCGACGAGGGGATCATGGAGGCCTACCTGGAGGGAGAGGAGGTGGAGCCCTCCCGTCTCCGGAAGGTCCTCCGGTCGGAGACCATCTCGGGGGAGATCGTCCCCGTCTTCTGCGGGGCCGCTCTCCGGAACAAGGGCATCCAGCCCCTGATGGACGCCGTGGGCCTCTACCTTCCCTCGCCCTTGGACGTGCCCCCCATCGAGGGCGAAGTGGTGGTCAAGACCCGAAAAGGGGGGGAACCGGAGATCCGCAGGGAGACCCGCTCTCCCGATCCCAAGGGGCCCCTTGCGGCCTTCATCTTCAAGGTCTTTTCCGACAGGCACGGGGAACTCTTCTACACCCGGATCTACTCGGGGACCTTGCGGGTGGGGGACCAGGTCTACAACTCCCGGACGGGGAAGGTGGAACGGGTGGGCCGGATTCTCCGGATGCACGCCGACGAGAGCGCGCCCATCCAGGAGGCCGGGCCGGGGGAGATCGTGGCCTTGCCGGGGCTTCGCTTCGGCAGGACCGGGGACACCCTCTATTCCAAGGGCCATCCCATCAGCCTGGAGCCCATCCGTTTTCCCGAGCCCGTCATGTCCATGGCGGTGGAGCCCAAATCCACGGCCGACCGGGACAAGCTCCTCCACGCCCTGGAACGGCTCCAGAAGGAGGACCCGACCTTCCGGGTGAGGGAGGACGAGGAGACGGGCCAGATCCTGGTCTCCGGGATGGGGGAACTCCACCTGGAGATCATCAAGAACCGGCTGGTCCGGGACTTTTCGGTGGAAGGGAAGATGGGCCGTCCCCGGGTCTCCTACAAGGAGACCGTGGCCGGCCCGGGCAGGGGGGTGGAGGTCTTCGAGCGGGCTCTTGGGGGAAAGGACCTCTACGCCAAGGTGGAGGTCAAGGTGGAGCCCCATCCTACGGGCGGACCGCCCCAAGTCTTGATCTTCTGCTCCCCCGAGCAGATCCCAAGAGTCTTCCACGAGGCGGTGAAGCAGGGGATCCTGGGGACCGCCGAGGGGGGGCTGAGTTACGGGTATCCCCTGGTGGACGTTCGCGTCTCCGTCACGGGAGGGGAGTGGCGGGAAGGCTATTCCACGGAAGTGGCCTTCCAGGCCGCCGCGGCCGGGGCCTTCCGGAAGGCCGTGGAGGACGGGGGCGAGATCATCCTGGAGCCCATCATGCGCTTCGAAGTGCAAGTTCCTCCCGAATACGTCTCCGGGATCGTCTCCGACCTGAACACCCGGCGGGCCCAGATCTCCGAGATGGTCATGGGCGGGGATCCCTGCTTCATCCGGGGCGAGGTGCCCCTTTCCGAGATGTTCGGCTACTCCACCACCGTCCGCTCCCTCTCCAAGGGCCGGGCCACCTTTTCCATGGAGCCCGCCCGCTTCGCCCCCGTCCCGCCGGAGAAACTCGAGGGAATCGTCTTCTGAGGCGGCCCGGGCCCGGGGAATCCCCCGCCTCCGCGGCGCCCCGACGTCGCATGCGCACGAAGACGTGCTAAATCGCTCCTTTCGGGGCGCCGCCTCCGGCGGGGGAAAGTTAGCGGGCATTACTCATGGGCGGAAGAGGGCATTCCGCCTTTTTTCGTAACCATAGATCAGCACCCCTTTTCAAGTGGTGCGCAAGGCAAAGGCCGGAAACCTGGCAGGTCCTAACCGGGACAGGGCCTGGTGTCGGCCCCGCCGTATACCCTCGCCGCCCCGCACCATGGATTCTGCCGGGCCCTTGAAAAGGGCACAGTTTCTTTTCCCTTCCCCTTTTTCGACGGACCCGGGCTCCCGCCGTTTCCCCGGGCTTTGCCGGAGGATCAACCTTTGAGGAGGAAATAGAGGGCGGGCCAGAGGGGGTTGAAGAGGGTGAGGAGGGCGAGTTTTACTTTGAATGAGGTCTTCTGAGTTTTGTGGCGGAAGAGGCTCATGGCGGTCCAGGCGCCGGGGAATCCGCCGAGGAAGGCGAAAAGGAGGAGCCGCGCCTCGGAGATGCGGCGCCTGGCCCGCTCGGCCCGGCTCTTGTCCCACCCGTAGGCCAGGATGGTGACCAGGTTTACGGCCAGCAGGTAGTAGATCAGCCAGGGGGTCAAAGCTTCTTTCCTTTCTTCTCTTTCTTTCGCGCCGAAAGCGCCGCTTCCACGGCGGGGAGGGCCTGGAGGAGCCCGGCGCCGTAAGTGTAGTCCCTTCCCTTGGGGCCCAGGTCCTTGGCGGTCTTCTCCAGGATGGCCTTTACGCTCCATGGGTTCAGGTCCGGGTTGGCCGAGAGGACCAGGGCCGCCGCGCCCACGGCCTGGGGGCCCGAGAAGGAATTGCCCCTGGGGCCGACCAGGAGGGCCCCGCTCCGGCCGTCCTCGTAGACCACCCGC
>CAYQBW010000047.1:0-6670 GCA_964415725.1 uncultured Planctomycetia bacterium | reverse complement strand
GAAGCGCCGCCGCGCCGAGCCCCAGACGGGAAACCCGCCGAAGTAACCCGTCACGTCCGGCTTGGCCAGGGGGTGGTCTTTGGGGTAGTCGCTGTAGAAGGCCACGTTCTCCCAGTAGCAGGGGCCTTCGCTGCTGGGCGGCGCCTTGGATCCATCCCGGAGGATCCCCGCCGAGGCGATCACGCAGGGGATGTCCTTGGGGAGGGCGATCTGTTTGCCCCTGGGGGCGGAGCGGGCGAAGTTCCCCGCTCCCCCGGCGGAGAGTATTCCCGCCGCCGCCAGGTGTTCGTGAGCCGTCCGGAAGACCCCCCGGTAGTGGCCGAACTTCATGTTCACCCACATGTAGCTCATGGAAAGGATGTCGGCCCCCATCCGGGCGGCGTATTCGTAGGCCTCGAGCAGGCCCGAGCCTACGAGGATCATGACCCGGGCTCCGGGGGCAACGCCCGTGACCAGCGGGTTTCCCTCCAGGGGGCGGCCCGCCATGATCCCGGCGCACATGGTCCCATGGGGGATGGGGCCGCTGTTCCGGAGGACATCGGGGACGCCCCGGCGGAAATCCCAGCCGAAAAGGTCGTCCACGTAGCCGTTGCCGTCGTCGTCCCTGCCGTCCAGCTTCTCTCCCGGGTTCACCCAGAGGGCCTTCTCCAGGGCCGGGATGGGAAGGAGACCCGTGTCGAGGACAGCCACGACCACGCCCTTGCCGGTGATTCCTTTTTCTTTCCAGACCCGGTCGGCCAGGATCTTTTTCAGGTTCCAGGGGACCTTGACCCCCCTGGGATCGAAAGGCTTGGACCGGTCGGCCTTTGCCAGGGCCAGGGCCTCCCTGGCCTTTTCCTTCCACCCTTTCTTCCAGGCCTTCCCGGGGAACCTCCTGGGAAACATGTGCTGGCCCGGACCCCGCTGGAGGTAGACGAAGGAGACGTCCTTTCGCGCCGCCAGGAGGCGGGCCGCCTCCAGGGTCCCGGAGCAGGCGAAGCCGTTCACGATCCAGAACCGCTTCACCCGAAAGACCAGGCCCTTCCCTTTCAGTTCCTCCACGAAGGGCCTGATCCCCTTCCAGGAGTCCCGGGCCTTTTTCTTCAGGGCACCCAGGACCTCCCGGCGGAGTTCGGGCCTGGGCCGGTTCCCATTCTTGCGGATAAAAGCCTCCAGGGCCCCGGCCCGGGGCAGGAGCTGGTCGGCCATGCGGACGAAGAGGGGAAGGTTGCCCTTCCGGCCCTCCAGGGCCGGATCCAGCTTCAGGGGCGGAGCCGCGGCGGCGGGGGAGAGGAAAACCGGAAAAAGGAGAAAGAAAAGAAGGCGCATGGAAGAGCCTCGGTTCTAGGTTCGTTTCCGGGAAAGGTATTCCACCAGGGCCTTCAGCTCGCTCTGATCGCCCTGTGATTCGTCCCGCACCCATGGAACCTGGATGCGGGTGAGTCTTCCTCCCTCCTGGACCAGGCAGTCCCCGGCCCCGCCGAGGGTGGTGGCGTCGGAGGAGTCCAGGACCGTGCGGGAGGCGTATCCGTCCCTCAGGGCCAGGGCGATCCGCGTGGTCAGGTTGGCCTTGATCTCGGTGGTTACGACCGATGCCTTGGGATACTGGGTGGCCAGGATGAACCGGATCCGGAAGGCCCGGGCCTGGGCGAAGAGCCGGATCAAGGGCCTGGTGTCCAGGCCGCTGAACTCGTCGAGGAAGACGAAGAGGTAGGGAAGGCGGGCGGCCGGGTCTTCCCGGACGACCTTTTTGCGCCTCTCCATCTCTTCCTCCAGCCGGGCCTGGAGGGCGGGGAAGTCCCCCTCGGAAAGGCAGGGAGGGTGCCAGAGGTGGGGGCATCTCCGGTAACGATGGAATTCGGTTCCCTTGAAATCGGCCAGGGCGAGCCAGACCCCGGAGGGGGGATACCGGAAGAGAAGGCTGAAGATCATGGCGTGGAGGAGGACCGATTTGCCCCCTCCCGTCTCTCCCGCTACGAGGATGTGGACGGCCTTCTCGGCGTCCAGGAGATAGGGCCCGCCCTCCTGGGTCCGGCCCAGGACGTAGGAAGGGGGGCCTTCAACGGGAGGACATTCCCGGAGAAGGGGCCCGGCCCAGACGAAGGCCCGCTCCTCCTTTTTCAAAGGAAGCTGGAACTTGAGGATCTCCCCCAGCTCGAGCCTAACCGGCGAACGGCCGAGCTCCAGCCCGATGTCCTTGAGGGCCTTTTCCAGGCGGGTGACGGACCGCTTCTCGCCGGGGGCCTTCCGGAAGGCCAGGGTGATCGAGGAAAGGCCGACCCGGCTTTCGCCGGGGAGGGCCACCTTGGCCACTTCCTCCGCCACGCGGGCGAGCTTTTCCGCCATGGCCGGAAGGGCTTCCGCCAGGGCGGCTCCGGGGTTCCCCGCGCCGGCGGGAGGAACGGGAAGGATGGAGAGGGGAAGGGGCTTTTGGCCCGAAGGAAGCGGCGGGGAAGGGACAGGCCCGGCCGGGGCTTTCTGGGAAGCAGAATCTTTCCCGGGGGCTTCGGCCGAGGGGGCCCTTGGGCCTTCTTTCTTCCCCGTTCCTTTCTTTTTTTCCGGGGGGCGGGCGAAGAAGAGCCGGAGAGGAAGGAGGAGCTTCGCGGGGGAAAGGCCGAGAACGGGAGGAGTGAGGAGGAGGAGGACCCCCAAGCCCACCCAGCCCCAGTAGCGGGGCCCGAAGATCCCGGCCAGGGCCTTGCCGAAGAGGTCGCCCAGAAGGCCCCCGGCGTCGTAGCCCATGAAGCGGGCCTGGTTCACCACGGCCGCCCAGAAGGAGGCCAGGAGGAGGAGAAGAAGGCCGCGAAAGAAGAGATTCCGCCGGGCCCGTTTCTCCCGGACCGCGAGCAGGGGATAGGCCCCGAGAAGGAGAAGGACCGGAACGGCGTAGGCCGCGAGCCCCAGGAGAAAGTAACAGACCCCGGCGGGAAGCCAGCCGAGAAAGGGCCCGATCCCTTCGGGCCTGGAGGGAGGACCGAAGGTTCCCATGGGCCAGGAGGCCAGGGACCAGCCAAGACCCAGGGCGGCGAGAAGGAAAAGGGCCGCCAGGCCGGGCCTGGACCCCCTGGGGCCGGAATTCTTCCCCTTTCTTCGTGTCATTTTCTCCCGGGCTCCAGGCGGAGGGACCGGAAGTTCATGACCAGGCCCTTGGGCACGCTCACAGGACGAATCTCGGCCTGGTAGACCCCCGGCGAGGCCAGGGTGATCCGGCCCAGGTCGAAGGAGAGGAACTTCCCGGAAGAGCCGGTGGAGCGCACTTTGCGGGAGAGGATGTTCCCGTCCACCCGGAGGGAAAAACGGGTTCCCTCCCTGCCCTTGGGGCAGGAGTAGGTGATCTTCACCCGGAAGGAGCCGGGCTTCTTCACCCGGAATTTCCAGCTCAGCCACTGGCTCCGGCGGGTCCAGCGGGTGACGGCGTCCATGCCCCGGCCCTTCGTATACCTGGCCCGGTAGCCGTGGATCGTGGTGTCGCCGGCCGAAAGGAGAATGGTCCCGTCGGGTAGAGGCTGGATGGAATTGTCCACCTCCGGGGCGCCTTCGATCTCGAGGAGGACCACCGAGTCCACCGGGTCGGGGGCCTTGGCCGGAAGGCGGACGATCCAGTCCTCGCCGGCCCTCTCGAAGGCGAGGGCCTTTCCAGGGGGCTCTCCCAGGAGGCGGGCGCTCTTCACCCGGTTGTGGAGCCTTGGGACGACCAGCCTTCCGTCCCCGGGCCACGCGAAGACGTGGAGGTAGAGCCTGCCTGGCTTCCGGGTGCAACGCCCCCAGGGGAGTTTGAAGAAGGGGCTGGCCTGGGTTCCGTAGATGCTCTCACCGTATTTCTTGAGCCATCTGCCCATGGCGAGAAGGCGGTCCACCGACGGCTTGGGGATCACGCCTTTGGCCGTGGGGCCCACATTGAGGAGGAAGTTGCCGCCCTTGCTGGCGATGTCCACCAGTTTCCGGAGGAGGTCGGGGTAGCTCTTCCAGTCGTTGTCGTATTTCTTGTATCCCCAGGTGTGGTTCATGGTCATGCAGGTCTCCCAGTCCCGGCCGGGAATGCCGGTTGGGGGGATGTGCTGCTCGGGGGTGTCGAAGTCCTGGGGGATGCGCAGGCGGTTGTTGATGATGATCTTCGGCTGGAGGGAGCGGATCATCCGGACCACCTCCCACGAGTGGAGTTCCTCGGGGGTGTGTTCCCAGCCCCCGTCGAACCAGAGGACCCCGATGGGCCCGTAGTGGGTGAGAAGCTCGCGAAGCTGGCCCTTCATGTAGGCGATGTACCGGTCCAGGCTGTGGCCGGCAACGGGTCTCTTGTCCCAGGGCCTCCTGGGAAGGTAATCCGGGTGGTGCCAGTCCAGGATGGAGTGGTACCAGCACATGCGGATGCCTCCCCGGGCGCAGGCGGCGGCCAGCTCCTTCATGATGTCCCGCTTGAAGGGCGTGGCGTCCATGACGTCGTACTTGGTGAGCTTGGAGTCGAAGAGGCAGAACCCGTCGTGGTGCTTGGTGGTGATCACGATGTATTTCATGCCCGCCTTCTTCGCGATCTCCACCCAGCGGTCGGCGTCGAACTCCAGGGGGTTGAACCGGGCGGCCAGCTTCTCGTATTCGGCGACGGGGATCCTTGCGTGGTTCATGATCCACTCGCCGGCGCCGGGGATCTTCTTTCCCTTCCAGACTCCTGCGGGGATTGCGTAGAGGCCCCAGTGGATGAACATCCCGAAGCGGGCCTTCCGCCACCAGGCCATGCGGGCGTCCCTCTGGGCCTTGGTCTCGGCCGGCAGGGGGCCGGCTTTGGCTTGAGCCTTGGCCGCCGGGAAGGAGAAGAGAAGAAGTCCGAGAAGGAGGGGATACAGGGATCTTGGTTTCATGGTTCTTCCGCTCCGAATTCCCAAGACGGCTTCAAACCTTCACGGTCGTGTCTCTCGCCGGGACGGAGACATTGCGGGCGCCCAGTTTCTTCAGGGCCTCGGCGAAGGGCTCGGACTGGTCGGGCTCTCCGTGGACCACGAAGGCCTGGTCCACTTCGGGCCCCATCTGCTTGAAGTAGGAAAGCAGCTCGTTCCGGTCGGCGTGGGCGCTCAAGGCATGGATGCTGTGGATCTCCGCCCGGACGTCCATCTCCTCGCCGTAGATCCGCACAGGAGTAATCCCGTCCACGAGCCTTCTGCCGAGGGTATGTTCGGCCTGGTATCCCACGAAGAGGACGATGTTCCGGGAGTCGCCGAGGGTGTGCCGGAGGTGGTGGAGGACCCGGCCGCCCTCGCACATCCCCGATGCGGAGATGATCACCATGGGGCCCTTCATGCCGTTGAGCCTCTTGGACTCCTCCGGGGAGCGGACGAAATGCACTTTCCCGAAAGAGAAGGGCTCGTCGCTCTCCCTGGAGAAGATCCTCATCTCCTTGTCGTAGCATTCGGGGTGTTCCTCGTAGACGTATGTGGCCTTTACCGAGAGGGGGCTGTCCACGTAGACCGGGATCTCCTCGAGCCTTCCCTCCTCCCAGAGTTCGTGGAGCCGGTAGAGGATCCTCTGGGTGCGGCCCACGCTGAAGGCCGGGATCAAGAGCCGGGAGCGGCGGTCCTTGACCTTCTTCACCAGCTCCTCCAGGGCCTTCTTCACGTCCTCGTGGGGCGGGTGGACCCGGTTTCCGTAGGTGCTCTCCGTGAGAAGGATGTCCACGTCGTGGACCACGTAGGGGTCCCGGATGATGGGCATGTCCTTGCGGCCCATGTCGCCCGTAAAAAGCATCCTCCTCTTCCGGCCCTTTTCGTCCAGGTCCAGGGTCATCAGGACCGAGCCCAGGATGTGGCCCGAGTCGTGGTAGGTGACGGTCACCCCCGGGACCACCTCGGTGGGTTTCTCCATGGGAAGCTTGTGGAAGTGCTCCAGGGCGTGGAAGACGTCGTCCGCCGTATAGAGGGGCTCGAAGAGGCGTTTGCCCTGGCGGGCCCTGCGCTTGTTCACGTAGTAGACGTCCCGTTCCTGGAGGTGGGCCGAGTCCAGGAGCATGATGGCGCAGAGATCCCGGGTGGCCGGCGTGGCCAGGATGGGGCCCCGGAAGCCCCGGCGGACCAGCACGGGAAGGTTGCCCGAGTGGTCGATGTGGGCGTGGGAGAGCAGGACCACGTCGATCGTGGCCGGGTCGAAAGGAATGTTCCGGTTCCTCTCGAATGCGTCCTTGCGTTTGCCCTGGTAGAGGCCGCACTCGAGGAGAATGCGTTTGCCGTTGACCGCCAGGAGATGCATGGAGCCCGTGGTGGTCCGGGCTGCGCCGTGGAAGGTGATGCGCATGGGTCTTCGCTCCCGCCCGGTGGGCCCGGGCATTCCCCCGGAGGAATCGTGAAGGTCCGGGGCTGGTTCTTAGGAAAACCACGAAGATAGGCGCCCGGGAGCCGGGAGGCCAGAAAAACAACCCGGGTTGAGTGGGAATCCCACGGGTTTGTCACCCCCTTGTAACGCCGAGTCGGCCCGGAACCCTTCCTGCGGGTGTGGAACGCTTTTTGAGCGGCCGCCTCTTTTCGGAGGTTTCGATTCCAGCGGAAAGGCCGCGACCGTGGAGAAATACCCAGCCTATCCAAGTTTTTCCTCTACCACCCTTTTCCTGTCCCTGGGGGCGGCCGCCTTTCTCTGGGCGGGGTGCGCCGCCCCGGGCTTCTCCGGGCGGGTCCGGGGCCGGCCGTCCCCTCCCGCCCAGGCGGCCCGGGAG
>CAYQBW010000046.1:0-10578 GCA_964415725.1 uncultured Planctomycetia bacterium | reverse complement strand
GGGGAGGAGGCGGGGCGGGCCCCAGCCGGCACCCGAGCCCCCCGATCCCGGTTCACGTTTCAACCTTTCTTTTCCAGGCGTCCACGGTCCACAGCTCCCGCAGAATGCCTTGATTCCCAAGGAAAGGCAGTTGGTGGCACGCTTTGAGCCACTTCGGATTTATGCAGAAGAACCTAAATTCCCCGGAAGACCCCCAAAAAAAGCCCGGCGCCCCCATGGGGACGCCGGGCCGGCCTGTCGGGTCAGGCGAGGATTATTTCTTCTGAATCGAAGCGTAGTTGGTGAGGACCAGGCCCAGCCTGTTCTTCTTGGAAGGATAGGCGAACTGGAAGTAGATGGGCTTGAAGAACCGGGCGAACCATCCGTGCCCGGGAACCATGAAGGGAATCGTCGCGGCGCCGTTTACGACCCTGGCGATCCGGACCCCCATGATGTTGGTGTAGAGGTAGCAGCCGCGGGCTCCCGCGGAGGCCAGGTTGAGGGGCAGGTTCAGGAAGAAGAACTTCTTGTCGCTGTTGCCGATGAACAGCATGGCGTATTTCTTGGCCGGGTTGATGTCCTTGGCGCCAGAGAGGGTGATGTAGAACTTCTTGCCGAAGCCCACCTCGCCCTTGTGGCCCAGCTTGCCGGCGGCGCAGTTCTTATTGGGGTAGTCCACCCATTTCAGTCCGGGCTGGACCACGGTGGGGAAGAACTGGAAGGAGATGGTGGCGTTGAAGTAGCCCCTTCCGCGGATGGAAGTGGACTTGAGGCCCGCCTCGCGGATCCCGTAGGTCAGAACCACGCGGGTGGCGTTCTTCACAGGAACATCCAGGTGGAAGTTGTACCTTCCGGGCTTGGTATAGGCGAAGAGCTTCTTGCCGATAAAGCCCTTGATTGCCGCCGGCCCGTAGATGAACCCGTGGAAGTAGACCTTGAGAACCCCGTTGAGCTTCTTGCCCGGGATTCCGTAGCCCCAGGTGAACTTGGGCGCCTTGGCGCCGGCCTCGCCCTTGCCGTAGACCTTGCCGTAGACGCTGAGATAGGCGCCGGGATGGTAATAATGACCCATGCGCCTGTGGAGCCCGGCGGCCAGCTTGGCGTAGGCGAAGTTGTACCGCATCTTGCCCTTGTCGAAGGCCGTAAGGAAGAGGGGCTTGACGATGTCGCCTGCCTTGTAGGTCTTGGAGCTGAGTTTCAAGACCTTGGCCGCCACCCCGCCGGGAAGGTCGGCATGGAGTTTCTGGACCGGCGTCTGGGCGACGAGCCCCGCGGCGAGGACGCCCAGGGCGAGGGGAAGAAGAGCTTTTCTCATGGTAGTACCTCCTGTCATGCGTTTTCCAAAAGACCCATCCGCGAAAAGCGAAGGGCGCCGAAACTTCTGCGGCTTCCATGGGAGCCGCGGGATGAAACACCCAGGTAGGACGAATCAAGAAAGACTCAAGTGCGGTTCTTTTTTGAATTTATTCCCCCCAAAGGGCCCCGAACGTTGGAGATACACATTTTTTTTACTTTCTCCCCGCCGGGGTTGCCTTTTTCCCCCCTCCCCGACAGGATCTCCCGTCTGTCGAACTGTTCCTCCAAGCCCGGCGGCGGGCCGAGCCGATAGGTGGGAGGCGGGTTGTCCCGAAACGGGCCTAATCCCCGGGAAGAGCCCGGAGACTCGAAACGCCGCCAGAATGTAGGGATCACTTTTTCCGGAAACAAACCGGCCCATGGAGAACGCAGTCGAAATCCGGAACCTGGGCAAGGAGTACCGCCTCTACGGGAACCCTTACCACCGCCTCCTGGAAGGCCTCACCCTGGGGAAGAAGAAATACCACCGCTCCCTCTGGGCCCTCCGGGACATCACCATCGATGTTCCGAAAGGGTCCACCTTCGGCCTGGTGGGGGAAAACGGGGCGGGCAAGTCCACCCTCCTCAAGATCCTCTCGGGGACGACCTTTCCCACGGTGGGAGGATTCCGGGTCCAGGGCAAGGTGGCGAGCCTGCTGGAGCTGGGCGCCGGGTTCCACAAGGACTTCAGCGGCAGGGCCAACATCTTCATGAACGCCGCCATGATGGGCTTCTCCCGCCGGGAGATGGAACGGAACTTCCAGGAGATCCTGGAATTCTCAGGGCTCCAGGACTTCATCGACGCGCCCTTGCGCACCTACAGCTCGGGCATGGTCTGCCGGCTGGGCTTCTCCGTGGCCATCTCGGTGGACCCGGACGTGCTCATCCTGGACGAGATCCTCTCGGTGGGGGACATGGAGTTCCAGAAGCGGTGCGTGGACAAGATCTGGAGCTTCAAGAAACAGGGAAAGACCATCCTCTTCTGTTCCCACTCCCTCTACGACATCCGCCAGCTCTGCGACGAGGCGGCCTGGCTCAAGAACGGGCGTATCCGGGAGATCGGGAACGCCATGATGGTCACCAACGACTACGCCACCTACGAAAAGCAGCTCATCGGCAGGGAGATGGACGTCCTCTCCCAGCTTCCCGGCCGTCCGGCGGAGGAAGAGAACCGGCCCAGGATCGAAGGAATCCGCACGGTGGACCCCGCCACTGGGGAGCCCCTCGCGGAGGTCCGCCCCGGCGCCGCCATCCAGGTGATGGTGGACTTCTCCAACCCGGGCCCTCCCCGGGAGGTCTCCCTGGGCGTGGGATTCACCCGAACGGACACCACCCTTTGCTTCGCCTTCTCCACCGCCTGGGAAGGCCTGAAAGTGGAGAAGAGCGCCGGCAGGATCGTCCTGGACATTCCCCGCCTGGACCTGCTGGCCGGGGAATTCGTGGTCTTCGCCTGGCTCGTGGACCCGGAGGAGAAGATCCGCTTCGACCAGGCCGTCCAGGAGAAGAACCTGGTGGTTCGGAACGTGGGCAAGGAGGTGGGCCTCATCCTCCAGGACCACCACTGGGAAGTGGAGGAGACGGCCTGATTCCCTTTGTCGCCTCCCCCTCCGCCCCGTAGAATCTTCCTTTTTCCCCTTCTTTCCCGGGAAAAACCGGGAAAGAGGCCCCTTCCGGAAGGGGTTCCATAGGTTTCGCCCTGTGTCCCCGGAGGGCCGCCCCGTGCGGCCCGTTCCCACGCGGAATAGTCCCAGCTAGCGGGTGGAGGAAATGGCCACGCTCATCGTCGTCCTCGTCGTCCTGGCCCTGGTCTCGGGCATCGCCTTCCTGGCCGCCAAGAACTACAAGAAGGTGGGCCCCAACCAGGTCCTCATCATCTACGGGCTCAAGAAGCGGACCCTCACCAAGCCCGACGGCACGACCGTCACCGTGGGGTACCGGACCTGCGTGGGCGGAGGCACCCTGGTCCTCCCCTTCCTGGAGCGGGCCGAGACCCTGAACCTGGAGGTTGTGACCGTTCCCGTCCGCACCCCGGAAGTCCTCTCCGCCCGGGGGGTTCCGCTCATCGCCGAGGCCCTGGCCCAGGTGAAGATCCAGACCGACGAGGGGTCCATCCACGCCGCGGCGGAGCAGTTCCTGGGCAAGGGTGCAGACTACATCCGGGAGGTGGCCCACACCGTGCTGGAGGGCTACATGCGGGCCGCCATCGGGAAGATGACGGTGGAGGAGATCTACCAGAACCGGGACGACTTCGCCCGCAAGGTCCTGGAGCCCGCCGCGGAGGACCTGAAGCGGATGGGGCTCACCATCCTCTCCTTCTCCCTCAAGGACCTCACCGACAGCCAGGGCTACCTGGACGCCCTGGGCCGCCCCGAGGTGGCCCGGGTCAAGGCCGAGGCCGAGGTGGCCCAGGCCGAAGCCGACCGGGACGCCACGATCAAGGCCTCGGAGGCCCGAAAGCAGGGGGACAAGGCGCGCCTCCAGGCGGAGGCCGAGATCGCGGCGTTCCGCCTGGAGATCGAGGGGAAGAAGGCGGAGAACCAGGCCAAGGTCAACCGGGTCAAGGCCCAGACGGACCTGGCCTACGACCTGGAGCGCTACAACCTGGAACTCGAGGTCCGCCGGGCCGAATACGATGTCCGGATCGCCGAGAAGGAGAAGGCCATCGAGCTCCAGGAAAAGGAAATCCTCCGCAAGGAAAAAGAGCTGGAAGCCACGGTCAAGAAGATTGCCGATGCCCGCAAATACCAGGCCCAGGCCGAGGCCCAGGCCGAGGCGGCCCGGATCAAGGAGGAGGCCAAGGCCAAGGCGGAGGCCCGGAAGCTGGAAGGGGAGTCCGAGGCCTTTCGGGCGGAGGCCATCGGAAAGGCCGAGGCCAAGGCGGCCGGAGAGAAGCTCAAGGCCCTGGCCTCCCAGCCCGAGACGGCCCTGGCCCAGATGCTCTTCCAGGCTATGCCCGAACTCGCCCGTTCCGTCTCGGAGCCCCTCTCCAAGGTGGACAAGATCGTCATGGTGGGCGGTTCCGGCGCCGGCGGCCCCTCGGCGCTGACCGGGCAGGTGGCCTCCGTCCTGGCCCAACTGCCGGAGGTGGTCAAGGCCCTGGCGGGCGTGGACATCAAGGAAGTGCTCCAGCGGAAATTCGGCTCCAAGGAAGAAGAGGAAGACCGGGAATAGACCCGGGATCCTGAAACCCCCGGGAGAGGAAGGCGAAGGTGTTTTCCGATCGAGTCAAGCGCGTCGGCGCCTCGGCCACCCTGAAGATCTCCGCCAAGGCCAAGGCCATGCGGGCCCAGGGGATCGACGTCATCGATCTCAGCGTGGGCGAACCCGACTTTCCCACGCCCCGCAACGTCAAGGAGGCGGGCCGCCGGGCCATCGACGCCGACAAGACCAGGTATACCCTCAACCAGGGGACCGTGGAGCTCCGCGAGGCGGCCGCCGCCTGGCTCCGCCGCGAGCACGGGCTCCACTACGACATCCGGGAGATCCTGGTCTCCACGGGCGCCAAGCAGTCCCTCTTCAACCTTGTGATGGCCCTGGTGGACGAGGGGGACGAGGTGATCATCCCCGCCCCCTACTGGGTCTCCTACCCGGAGATGGTGGAGCTTGCCGGCGGGACCCCGGTGATCCTCGCCACCCGCGAGGAGGACGGCTTCCGGGTGAACCCCGACAGGCTCCGGGCCGCGATCACCCCCTCCACCAAGCTCCTCCTCCTCAACAGCCCCTCCAACCCCACGGGCGCGGCCTACACCAGGGACCAGCTCGAGGCACTGGCCCGGGTGGTGGTGGAAGAGGACATCCTGGTGGCGGCCGACGAGATCTACAGCCAGCTCGTATACGACGATTTCCGGTTCACGAGTTTCGCCTCCCTGGGCGAGGAAGTCCGCCGCCGGACGGTGGTGATCAACGGCGTCTCCAAGGCCTTCGCCATGACGGGCTGGCGGCTGGGCTTCGCCGCCGGGCCGGAGCCGGTGATCGCCGCCATGGCCAAGATCCAGGGGCACGTCACCTCCAACGCCTCCTCCATCTCCCAGGAGGCCGCCCGGGAGGCCCTGTCGGGCCCCCAGTTCGAGGTCCGCAAGATGGCCATGGAATTCAGCCGGCGCCGCAACTACCTCTACCAGAGGATCGCCGCCCTGCCCGGGGTGTCCTGCCACCGGCCGGAGGGGGCCTTCTACCTCTTCCCCAACGTCTCCGCCTATTACGGCCTGGAGCACGAAGGGACGGCCATGCGCAACTCCTACGGCCTGGCCTACTTCCTCCTCAAGGAGGCGGCCGTGGCGGTCGTGCCGGGGGACGCCTTCGGCGCGGACGACCACATCCGCCTCTCCTATGCCACTTCCATGGAAAACCTCTCGGCCGCCATGGACCGGATCTCCGCCGCCCTGGGCAAGCTGAAACCGGCCCGCAAGGCCCGCAAAGCCGCCCTCCGCAACATCCGCACGCGCTCGAGGAAACCCGTCCCCCTGGAGGTCCAGCCCGGCGCCGAGCGGCGCAACGCCCTGGTGGCCGAGGTGGAGAGCTTCCTTCCCTTCGACCACTACCACGAGTGGAACGCCAACGTGGCGGGACTGGTGATCCAGCTTCGGACCAACCTCCCCCACCTGTGCGAACTCTTCATGGAGAACTTCTTTCCCGCCGAGCTGGAGGCGGACATCGAACCCCACGCAGTGCTCTACGCCGTGGAAGGGGTCAAAGGACGCGAGCCCCACGCCTACTACGATCCCGAGACCCGCACGGCCCTTCTCGTCAACTGCGACGATTACGCCAGGCTCCGCACCCTGGCGCTCGGGACGGCGGCCGACATCAGCGGAAGGATCGGCGACGCCCACGCGGTCCGGGGGATGAGCCTCGACCTGGACGGCAAGGGCCTGCTTCTGCTGGGGCCGGCGGGGGTGATGAAGACGGAGCTCACCTTCGGGCTCCTCCGGGAAAAGGGCGTGCGGCTCCACGGGATCGACCTCTCCTTCCTGCACTACGGCGGAGGCGCCGCCACGGCGGACATGCCCGAGCGGAAGATCTTCCTTCCCACCAGGACGGTGAAGTCCGTTCCCTCCCTGGAAGACCCCGTGGCCAGGAGCCTCTGCCTCAACGTGGTCACCCGGCGCGAGGACTGCCGGAACACCTCCTGCGAACTCGCCGGGAATTGCCTCCTGGAGAAGGGCGCCCCCTACTGCTTCTTCGCGGCCAAGGACTCCTACGCCCTCCTGGATCCCTTCTGGATCGGCGGAAGCGAAAAACACGCCAGGCGGACCTCCATCCGCTGGACCGTTCTCCTCTCCCCGGAGAGCGGGACGGGCTCCCCGGAAGCCCTCAAGCCCGACGAGGCCGTCCGGACCCTGGAAGCCCTCTCCACCACCACCGGGGCTGGGGGACACCCCTTCCTCAACCCCCACATCCTGGACGCCGGCGAGGACAGGCTCTCTTTCCAGAGGCGGAGTTATCTCCGCCTCTTCGACCTGTCGGAACCCTTCCTCTTCAGGGTGGGCGGAACGGGTCTTCCCGCCGCCCTGGACCAGTTGAAACGACTCACGGGAATTTCCTGAGGTGCTTGCCCGATGAGGACCGACATCTACGACCTGGCCGCTTACGACCGCTTCGCCGGGGCCCTTCGGGACCTGGAAAAACGCAGGAACATCCGGTCCATGACCCTGGAGGAGATCGAGCCCCTGGCCGCCCAGACGGCCTTCCACACCAAGAACGGCTCCCTGGTCTGGCGTTCCTGCGTCTCCAGCCGGATCGCGCCCAGGACGGTCTACCTGGGCCCGGAGAAGGTCCGCCTTCCCAACCCCACGCCCCTGCAGGAATCCATCATCGAGGGCGCGCCCAGGACCTTCGAAAAGGTCCTCCACCTCCTGGAGACCCTCCCCTTCATCCACCTGCGGCGGAGGATGGGGGACAACGAGAAGTTCAACCCCGACTGCAACCTCTTCGTTTCCACGGCCGACCCCAAGAACGCGAGGCTGGCCTACATGTGGGGGAACACCATGGCGTCCCCCTCACGGAAGCGCCCCGGGCCCAGATTCACCCTGATCCACATCCCCGAGGAGCACCACATGGACCAGAAGGTCCTCATGCTCCCCGACCACGGAATCACCGTGGTGCTCGGCAGCGACTACATGGGGGAGGACAAGAAGGGCTTCCTCCGCCAGGCCATGTATACGGCTGGCGGCATGGGGATGCTCGGCCTCCACGCCGGCTCCAAGGTGGTCACCGCCAAGGACGCCGCCACGGGCCGGCTCAAGCGCTGGGGCTGCCTGATCTTCGGGCTTACGGCCACGGGAAAATCCACCTGGTCCTGCCACCAGCTCCACATGGACTACGCCGCCGGCGAGCGGACCGAGGTTGCCCAGGACGACATCGTCTTCCTCTCCCCCGACGGCTCCGCCCTGGGCTCGGAGTCGGGCTTCTACGTGAAGACCGACGTGGTCCCGGAGCAGCAGGAGGCCATGTACCACGCCCTGAGCCACCGGTCGGCCCTTTTGGAAAACGTCATGGTGAACCACAAGGGGGAGCTTCTCTTCCTGGACGAGAGCCTCTGCAAGAACGGGCGCGGCATCGTCCGGAGAGACCAGCTCAAGATCAAGCGGGGCCACCGGAGGATCTGCATCAGCGCCAAGACGATCAACCTCCCCTCCCTGGAGGAGCTGGACGGTCTCATGTTCGCCTTCATCACGAGAAGGCACACCATCATGAGCTTCGCCCAGGAGCTGACCCCCGAGGAGGCGGTGCTCGCCTACCTCTGGGGGGAATCGACCCACAGCTACGCCTCCAACCCGGCCAAGGCCGGGGAGTCCGTCCGGATCGTTGGGACCGACCCCTTCATCGTGGGCTCCCGGGCGGCCAAGGTGAACCAGTTCCACGACATCGTCATGGGCCTGGTCTCCCGCTACCCGGGCAAGGTCAAGTTCATGCAATACAACACGGGCGGAATGGGGGAGATCATCGAAACCGTCCAGGAAGGCGGAAAGACGATCAAGCGGGTCGTCCGGAAGGTGGAGCGGGTCCCCCTGGAACTCATGGCCGCAATCCAGAGGGGGGATTTCAGGGGCACCAACCGCTACGCCCCGGGCATCCTGGGCACCAGGAGCATCGTCTCCTGCGAGGGAGGGGATCTCTCCCACTGGGACCCCAGGAACTTCTACTCCGAGGAGCAGATCCGGGCCTACATCGAGGACCTGGTGGAAGGGCGGCGGAAGTTCACCGAGGAGGTGGCCCGGGAGGGGCTGAAGCCCGAGATCGTCGAGGCGGCGGAGAGGTCCTTCGCCATCGCCGCCGGAAAGCGATCCTTCACCGGGTATACAGCTCCCGCATCGACGAGTTCCCCCGGCACGGAGGAACCCCTTCGCGAGCCCTTGAAGAGGCCCTCCCGGCGGCCCGGCTGGAGGTACCTGTAGCCCATGGAAAAAGAGACCACCCTGGCCATCGTCAAGCCCGACGCCGTGGCGTCGAAACTCGTGGGAGAGATCCTCTCCCGGATCGAGGCCGCCGGGCTGGAGATCGCCGCTCTCCGCATGGAGAGGCTCAGCCACGCCCGGGCGCGGAATTTCTACTACGTCCACAGGGGCAAGCCCTTCTTCGACTCGCTGGTGGATTTCATGACCTCCGGGCCGGTGGTGCTCCTGGCCCTCCGCGGGGAGAACGCCGTGGCCCGGTGGCGCCGACTCATGGGGCCCACCGATCCCAGGAAGGCCCCCAAGGGGACCATCCGGGGCGATCTTGGGACGTCCATCGAGAAAAACGCCGTTCACGGCTCGGATTCCGTGGAGAACGCCTCCACGGAAGTCCACTTCTTCTTCGGCGGGGCCGACCTCTTCGAGATCGACCCCGAGGAGGTCTGGAGATCGGGGAGCTGATCCCCGGGAGCACCGGAAAAGACAGGAGGACCAGGTGACGGAGACCCAAGGATTCCGCCTTCCCGACAACGCCAAGACCCCCCTGAAGCCCGGCGAAGTCTACCGGCCCTTGATCCCCACGGAGTCGACCCTGCCCGAGATCACCCTGCGCTCGGTGGTCACGGGGCTGGCCATGACGGTGCTCTTCTCCCTTGTGGCGGCCTACCTGGCCCTCAAGGTGGGCCAGGGCATCGAGGCGGCCATTCCCATCTCCATCCTGGCCATCGGGATGGGCAAATTCTACTCCCGGAAGAGCTCCATCCTGGAAAACGTGATCATCCAGTCCATCGGGGCCAATTCCTCCCACGTCGTGGCCGGCGCGGTCTTCACCATCCCGGCCCTCTACATGCTGGGGATTCCGCCCTCCTGGTATGTCACGGCCCTCACGGCCTTCCTGGGCGGCTCCTACGGCATCCTCTTCTTCACGCCGCTCAGGCACTACTTCATGGCGGAACAGCACGGCCTTCTTCCCTGGCCCGAGGCCACGGCCACGACGGAGATCCTGGTCTCCAGCGAGGGTGCGAGCGGCCAGGCCCTGGTGCTGGTGATCTCCACCCTTCTCGGCGGATTCTACGAGTTCTGCGGCCAGACCCTTCACGCCTTCCGGGACCTGATCGACTTCAAGAGCGTGCCCATCCCCTTCCTTCACGACGCCCAGGGCAGGCTCATGACCATCGGCGGGTTCCTGGAGAGCCAGTTCATGACCCTCCGGATCAGCAACCTTGCGGCCGTCACGGGCGTGGGCTACATCATCGGGCTCAAGTACGCCGCCATCATCTGCGCCGGAAGCTTCGTCAGCTACTTCGTCCTGATTCCCCTGGTGCACGCCTTCGCCCCCTACGTCACCCAGATCGTGCCCCCGGGGACCAAGCTTCTCTCGGCCATGTCCATCGATGATGTCTTCACATCCTACGTGCGGATGATCGGCATCGGGGGCATCGCCGGGGCGGGAATCATCGGAATCATCGCGGCTTTCCCCTCCATGATGCGGTCCATCGCTTTCGGCATGAAGGGGCTCGGCCACCACGGGGAGGAGGGAGGCGGGGTTCCCAGGATCATGCGCTCCCTGACCATGAAGGAAGTGGGCCTGGGCCTGGTCCTTCTCTCCGCCCTGGCCCTGGGCTTTTTCTGGCTCGTCCTGGGCACCAGCCTTCCCCAGGCCCTGGTGGGGCTGGCCATCGTGCTGGTCATCGCCTTCCTCTTCGCCCCCGTGGCGGCCCGGGCCATCGCGCTGGTCGGGACCAACCCGGTCTCGGGCATGACCTTGATGACCCTGATCATCACGGCCATCGTCTTCCTCTCCATCGGCCTCACGGGGCCCAAGGGAATGACCGTGGCCCTGATCGTGGGAGGCGTGGTCTGCACGGCCCTC
>CAYQBW010000045.1:8522-10591 GCA_964415725.1 uncultured Planctomycetia bacterium | reverse complement strand
CCTGGATTTCCGGGATCACGAATTCGGCCGTGGCGTCCGGGCCGCCCGGGCGGCCGTGCGGAAGACCGTGGCCCACCTGGACGAGGACAGGCCCCTCTACGTGGACCACAACAACATGAAAGAAGCCGTCCGCAGGCTGGACGTCCTGGAGGCCGTGGAAAGCGAGATCGGGGAACTCGCCTTTTATTGACCTGGACAAGAAGGCGGAAATCCTCCACAACCTGGCGCCATGCACCCGGAAGAAATCGAAAAATACCTGGAGGCGGGGCGGATCGCCGCAGCCGCCCGGGACCTGGGAGCCTCCATGATCCGGCCGGGAGTCCGGATGGAGGAGGTCCAGCTTGCCGTGGAGGACCTCATCAGGTCCCGGGGAGGAAAGCCCGCCTTTCCCGCCCAGATCTCCCTGGACCACGTGGCGGCCCACGACTGCTGTCCCCCCGGCGACCCCCGGGTCTTCCTGCCCGACAACGTGGCCAAGCTGGACGTGGGCGCTCACCTGGAAGGCTACGTGGCCGACACGGCCGTCACGGTGGATCTCAGGGACGGTCCCCAATCCCCCCTGGTCGGCGCCGCCGCGGATGCCTTGGAAGCGGCCATCGCCATGGCCCGGCCGGGGGCGCCCGTAGCACTCCTCGGGGAGGCCGTGGAAAAGGCCATCACCGCCCGGGGCTTTCATCCCGTGGTGAACCTCACGGGCCACGGCCTGGACAGGTTCCAGATCCACTGCTCTCCCCAGATTCCCAACTACAAGGAAAACTCCCGCCTGGTGCTCCGGGCGGGGACCGCCGTGGCCATCGAACCCTTCGCCTCCACGGGAAAGGGATGGGTCGAGGACCTTGGAAAGCCCCAGGTCTTCCAGCTGAAACGGAGGCCCAAGTCCAAGGACCGCCTCCCCCTGGCCCTGGAGCGTTTCCTGCTCTCCCTCCACGGCTTTCCTTTCGCCAGGCGGGACCTGGCCGGGGCTCTCGGCCCGGAAGCGGTGGAGGACGCCTTGGCCCTCCTGGCGGAGAGAAAAATTCTCATCCAGTATCCGCCCCTTGCGGAAAAGCCGGGAACGCGGGTGAGCCAGATGGAGCACACCCTTCTCGTCCTGGAGGACCGGGTCGTGGTCACCACCGACCCGGAGCGCCCGCATATTCCTCTTTAGGCCGGGAGAGGAGGCCATGATCGAAAAGGACCGAGCCGCCAAGCTCCTGGAAAAGCTGGACCAGGCCCTTGAGGCCGGGATGGAACCCGGCGAGAGGGCCGCCCTCTGCGTCCGGCTCCTGGCGGCGGAGTTTCCCCACTTCGACTGGGTGGGGGTCTACTGGCTCCAGGGTGAGGAACTGGTCCTCGGCCCCTTCGTGGGGGCTCCCACCGAGCACGTCCGCATCCCCGTGGGACGGGGGGTCTGCGGCACGGCCGTGGCCGAGGGAAGAAACCAGGTCGTGAAAGACGTGCGCGAGCTCTCCAACTACCTGGCCTGCTCCCTGGAGACCCGCTCGGAGATCGTCGTGCTCATCCGGGACGGGGAAGGGAAAATCCTGGGCCAGATCGACGTGGACGGCCGCCGGGTGGGAGCCTTCGACGAGACGGACGAAGCCCTCCTGGAAAAAGCGGCCCGGCGGATCGCCGGAAGGATGGAGAAAAAAGAAGAGTGAAAGGCAAGAAAAAGGCCCCTGAAACCAGGCTCTACCGCCTGGAGATGAACGAGAAGATCCTCTCCACCGGAACCAAGGGAATCCAGCGCTTCTTCGCCCTGGACACGGCGGCCTACCGGGAGGGGGCCCTGGACGTGAAGACCAAGGAGTTGATGGGCCTGGTCGGTTCCCTGGTGCTCCGGTGCGACGATTGCGTCTTCTACCACCTGGACCGGTGCGTCTCGGAAGGAGTGACCCGGGAGGAGATCCTGGAAGCCTTCGAGATCGGCCTGGTCATCGGGGGATCCATCGTGATCCCCCACCTCCGGCGGGCCTTCGAAACCCTGGAGGAACTCCTGGAGGAAAAAAACCCGTAGGGGACCCCGTAGGGGACCCTGTAGGGGACGCCCGAGGGACGGCCGGAGGCCGGCCCGACGGTCGTCCCGCGTT
>CAYQBW010000045.1:0-8422 GCA_964415725.1 uncultured Planctomycetia bacterium | reverse complement strand
CCGGGCCGACGTTCGCCTGCGTCGCTCCGCTCCGCAGCCTCCGGCGGCCCCTACGCCCACGATGGGGCTGTAGGGGACGCCCGAGGGACGGCCGGAGGCCGGCCCGACGGTCGTCCCGCGTTTTTCCATACGGCGGGATGATCCGAAACCCCCGGAACCATCCCGGGCCGACGTTCGCCTGCGTCGCTCCGCTCCGCAGCCTCCGGCGGCCCCTACGATTCCTTGGGCTCCGATTCTTTTTTCCCGGAAACCTTCTCCGCCAGCTCCTTGGGGAGCTTCTTGATGTTCTTGCACTTGGGGTAGGCGCTGCACCCCAAAAAAGGCCCCCACCTGCCCTGGCGGATCACCATGGGGGCCCCGCACTTCTCGCACTTCTCATCCGTCGGGATCGGCTTCGGTCGCTTCGCTCCTTTCAGAGGCCTGGTGTTCTTGCACTCCGGGTAGGCGCTGCAAGCCAGAAAGGGCCCCCGCCGCCCCTGCTTGATCACCATGGGGGCCCCGCACTTCTCGCACTTCTCGTCCGTCTCCTTGGGGGGCGCCGGGTTCCCCTCGGTATCCACCGGAACGGTATACTTACATTCCGGATAGGCCGAACACCCCAGGAACTTTCCGTTTTTTCCCTCCCTCAGGAGCAGCTTGGCCCCGCACTTGGGACAGGCGTGCTCCGTCTCCACGGGCCTGGCCCTCTCCGCGCCGGGCATGGGCTTGGTAAACCTGCATTCCGGATACTTGGAGCACCCCAGGAAAGTCCCTTTCCTGGTCCGCCGGATCACCAGGGGCGCCCCGCATTTCTCGCACTTCTCGTCGGTCACCTCCGGGTTCTTCCGGAAGTCCTTCATCTCCCGGCGGGCCTTTTCCAGGTCCTTCTCGAAGGTCTTGTGGAACTCCGAGACCACCTCGATCCAGGGAACCTTTCCCTCCTCGATCCGGTCCAGGAGGTCCTCCATCCGGGAAGTGAAATCCACGTTCACCACGTCCCCGAAGTGCTCCACCAGCTGGTCCGTCACCAGCTTGCCCAGGTCCGTGGCGTAGAACTTCCTGTCCTTGAGTTCCACGTATCCCCTCTCCTGGATCGTGGAGATGATGGCGGCGTAGGTGGAAGGCCTTCCGATGCCCTTCTTCTCCAGGGCCCGGACCAGGGTGGCCTCGGTGTAGCGGTTGGGAGGCTGGGTGAAATGCTGGGTCGGCGTGACCTCCAGGATCTCGAGATCCTCCCCCTCTTTCACCTCCGGCAGAAGGGCCTCGTCCGGGTCCTTGCCGGCGACCTTCAAAAACCCCGGGTAGACCAGGCGTTTCCCCTCGGCCCTGAGTTCGCACCCCCCCGCATCGACGGTCACGATGGTGAGCTGGAACTTGGCGGGCTTCATCTGGCTCGCCACGAAGCGCTCCCAGATCAGCTTGTAGAGTTTCCAATGGGCCTCGGTGAAGGAGTGGCTCGGCGTGCCCCTGCCGCCGGGGACGGCCAGGCTCTTCAGCTCCTCCGGGCTCTTGAAGACGTCCGTGGGGCGGATGGCCTCGTGCGCTTCCTGGGCGCCCTTCTTGGCGCGGAACCGGTTGGGTTTCTCCGGCAGGTCCTCCTCTCCGAAGGTCCCGCCGATGAGCTTCCGCACCGCCTCCAGGGCCTCGTCGGCCACCCGGAAAGAATCGGTCCGCATATAGGTGATCAGGGCCACCGAATCGCCGCCCAGGTTGACCCCTTCATACATGTCCTGGGCCAGCCGCATGGTCCTCTTCGCGCTGAACCGGAGCTTCGTGCTGGCCGCCTGCTGGAGGGTGCTTGTGATGAAAGGGGGAGGCGCCGCCAGGGTCTTGGGCTTCTCCTCCACCCGCGCAACCCGGGGGGAGGAGTTCCGGATCCGCTCGGCGATCTCCAGGGCCCTCTTTTCGTTCCCGATCTCCTCCTTCTTGCCGTCCACCTTGAGCAGAGCGGCCTGGAATCTCTCCCCCCGCGGGGTCTGCAAAAGGGCCAGGATCTTCCAGAACTCCTGGGGAACGAAGGCCTCGATCTCCCGCTCCCGCTCCACGATCAACCGGGCCGCCACGGACTGGACACGCCCTGCCGAAAGCCCGCGGGAGATCTTTTCCCAGAGCAGGGGAGAGAGGAGATAGCCCATCAGCCGGTCCAGGATCCGCCGGGCCTGCTGGGCGTCCACGAGCTTCTGGTTGAGTTCCCCCGGGTGCTCGAAGGCCTTCTGGACGGCCCGCTTGGTGATCTCGTTGAAGGTGACCCGCTTGATCTTGCTCTCCGGGAGCTTCAAGGCCTGGGCCAGGTGCCAGGCGATGGCCTCCCCCTCCCGGTCGGGGTCGGGGGCGAGGTAGACGGTCTCGGCCTTCTTGGCCGCCCCCGAGAGTTCTTTCACGATCTTCCGCTTGTCCGGGATGACCTGGTAGCGGGGCTTGAACCCGTTCTCCACGTCGATGCCCAGCCTGGTCTTTGGAAGATCCCGGACGTGGCCCATGGAGGCCTTCACGGTGAATCCCCTGCCCAGGTACTTGTTGATGGTCTTGGCCTTGGCCGGGGACTCCACGATCACCAGCGATTTGCTCATGCACTCCTCCCGGAGATTGGGGGCGGGGGATCCTAGGGAGTTTCCGGAAGCCCTGTCAACCCGCCTTCCCCTCTCCTCTCGGAAAGGAAGAGGTTCTTCTGGAGCCCCTTCCGGGGGTCAGAAGGAATCGCCCACCTTGGAGAACTCCTGGCGCACCTTCTCGGCCAGGTCCTCCATCTGGTCCTGCTCCAGGCCGACTTTCTCGAAGACCGATTCCTCCAGCACCGGCGGAAGCACCTTGGGGGCCGAGACCTTGCCTTCCTTCCAGGCCAGCCAATCGGCCAGGTGGACCAGGGAGGCCAGGGACTTGCTGAAGGGGTCCTTGGCCGGGTTGTGGTGGTAGCGCACGGCGATGGTCAGGTCCTCGGGAAGGAACCACTTGATGGCAAGCACGCTCCCCACGTCGGAATGGGTGAACCCCAGGATCTCCTCCTCCGCCGCGGACGGGGGGATCCCCTGCTGGGCCGAGGCGTCCAGGGCCTGCAGGAAGGGCCCCGGCGCGTTCTCGAAGAGGATGATCTTGCCGATGTCGTGGAGCAGGCCGGCGATGTAGATGTCCTCCGGGTGGATCCCCGAGAAGTAGGGGCTCTCCCCGGCCAGGACCTTGGAGGCCACGCCGCAGAAGATGGAATGGGTCCAGAAGAGCTCCGGGTCGAAATGGGCCACAGCGTCCTTCTTCTTCCCGAAAACCGAAAAGATGGCCGCCTTGAGGGCCACCTTCTTGGTCATGTTGAAGCCCATGATGGAGACGGCCAGGTTGATCGATGAGACCCGGACCTGGAGCCCGTAGTAGGCGGAGTTGACGATTCTCAGGATGTTCGTGGTGATCGAAGGGTCGCAGGAGATGACCTTGGCCACGTCCTCGGCGGAGGAGTCGGGGTCGTTGACCACCTCGTTCAACTTCAGGAGAACCGTGGGGATCGTGGGGAGCTTGACCGTCTTGTTGACCAGCTCGAGAATCCCGGGACCATGCACGGCCTGCTCTGATTTCATGGCCTTTTCACTCCAATTCCTGGCCCATATCGGCACTGTGGGGGCACTCTTGTCCTATCGGCCCCCGGCCCCTCCGACTTGATCCCCAGCGAAGGAAGGCCGAAGAAAGAGGCAACGAAAGAAGAACCCAGGCCCCCCTATGAACCTGACTTTCATCAACTTCAACGCCGAGATCTCCGGCGAAGGCTCCCGGGTCCTGGCGGCCATCCTCCGCCGCCAGGGACACCGAGTGCGGATGATCTTCACCCCCAACATCGGCTCCCACCCCATCCAGGTCCACGACGACGACTGGCTCTCCGAGTTCGGCGACACCCAGGTCTACCTCTTCTCCTTCATGTCCCCCTACCTGGTCTGGGCCATCCACGTCACGGACTTCCTCAAGCGGGTCCAACCCGGCGTCCCCATCGTCTGGGGGGGAGTCCACCCCAGCGCCATGCCCGAAGATTCCATCCGGTACGTGGACTACCTGGGCCGGATGGAGTGCGAGGAAGCCCTGCCGGAGTTCCTGGAGAGGATGGACGCCGGGGAGGATCTCTCCAAGGTGAAGAACTTCTGGGTGCGCACACCCTCGGGGGAGATAGCCCGCAACCCTCTCCGCCCGCCTATCCACGACCTGGATTCCATCCCCCCGCCGGATTACCGCCTGGAGGAGGAATACGTCCTCCACGAGGGCCGCCTGGTCCACATGACCCCCGAACTCCTGGCCCGGTACCACACGACCTACTACTTCGGCAAGCCCACCTACCTGGCCCTCACCACCCGGGGCTGCCCGTATATGTGCACCTACTGCTACAACTCCCAGTTGGTGCGCTCCTACAAGAGCCGGAAGATCCGCTACCGGGACCTGGTCCGGGTGATCCACGAAGAGATCAAGCCCGCCCTGGAGCGCTTCCCCTTCTTCCGGAGCGTGGGCCTCACGGACGACGATTTCTTCCACATCGACAAGGAAACGCTCAGGCGTTTCTGCGACGAGTGGAAGAAGGAGGTGAACCTCCCCTTCGCCGCCGCCACCCGGCCCGCCTCATGCGACCCCGAGAAGGTGGAGATGCTCGTGGACGCGGGACTGGCCGTGGTCCAGATGGGGATCCAGTCCGGCTCGGAGAAACTCAACCGCGAGGTCTACAAGCGCCCCGCCTCCAACAAGCGGGTTCTGCGGGCCATCGAGGTGATGGAACCTTACGTGAAGCAGGGAAGACTCCAGGTCAACGTCGATTTCATCCTGGACAACCCCTACGAGACGGACGAGGACATCCTGAAGACCATACAATTGTTCAGGAAATTCCCCAAGGAGATCTGGTCCAACCTTTTCTCCCTGGCCTTCTACCCCGGAACGGCCCTCTACGACCGGGCCAGGAAGGACGGGATCATCGGCGACTCCTACGAGGAATTCTCCCGGGCCTTCAACATCCAGACCGCCCGGTCCCACCGCTACCTGACCTACGTCTTCCTTTTGCAGAACGCCCTGAGGGACAAGCTCCCCTCCTTCGCCCTGGACCTTCTCACTTCCAGGCCGGCCCGCTTCGTGGGGAACCACCTGCCCAGGTTCCTCCTGGACGGCCTCTGGGGAAGGAAGATCTTCCCGAAGATCGCCGGGAAACACGGGATCCTTCTTCCCTGATTCCCCTCAATGCCCCACCCGGCGGGGAACCAGGAAGCGCAGGCGCCGGCGCCAGTGCTCCAGGTAGAGCAGGGGCAGGAAGCGGCCCTGGATGCCGTCCCGCATGAACTGGTTGCGAAGGGCCCGGGGCGGGGGAAAGAAATTGGCCACGCTCCGCTTGAGGAAACGGGAAAGACCCTCCAGGCGCACCTTCAGAAAGGACCTGGAAAGACCGGGCCCGGCGAACCAGCCGGGCATGGGAACCCCTTTCCCGTCCGGCAGCCCGAGGCGCCGCTCCACCCCGCTCTCCCGGGCAAGGGAGAGAATGCGCGCATCCGCCTTGAGACCGAACCTCGCCTGGATCTGCAGAAAGAGAAAACGGAGCACCCGGTCCAATCCGAGCTTTCGCCCCTCCTCGGCAAGGGCCCCCAGGTCCAGTTCCCCCGAGCGGACCAGGAAGGCCAGGTCCAAAAGAAGGCGCAGGGAGCGCGGATCGTGGCGCAAGGCCGAGGAGGCCGACCCAAGGGCCAGGTCCAGGGGAGAGGGGACGCGGACCTCTCTTCCCGCCACGCGGCTCGGCCTGGACCGCCGGAAGAGGAGGTCGAAATCCACAGGGATGGTATCCCCGGCCGTAAGGTCGTGGTGGAGGGGCTCCACTTCGGCGGTGATCCCCAGGTCCGCCTGGATCCGCCTGAACTTGTGGTAGTGGCGCCAGACGTGGTCCCTTTCCTCCCATGGGACCAGGATGTCCACGTCGCTCATGAACCGTTGCATGGGCCTGGGCCAGTAGGGAGCCAGGGCGAGTCCTTTCACCACCAGGTAGGGAACTTGAAGGTCCTCCAGGGCCTGGAAAGCCTGGACAGCCACCAGGGAGACCCGCACCAGGTAATCCCTTTCCAAAGCGGCGATCTCTTCCAGGGCTTCCACGAAAGGGGGAGGGAGAAGAGAGAGGGCTCCGCTTTCCCGGATTCCCCAAAGAAAAAAGGAAGCCAGGCCTTCCCCTTCCACCAGGGGAAGGAGGCCCCGCCCATCCACTCCTTCCGCGGCGGCCCGGACCGCCTCGGAGCCCTCCAGGTCGAGGCTGAAACGCGCCAGGGCCTGGAAGAGGCGCCAGGCCTTCCTGTCGAGGAAAGAGTTTTCTTTCTTCAGGGAGTCCATTCCGTATCCGCCGCCCCATTCCCCCAGGCCGTGCCGGAACATTCTTCCCATTCCCCTGTCGGAAGGGATCCGGAAATTCTCCAAAAAATTTTCCCATCTTCACTCTCTTTTCCCCAGAATCCCTGGCCGTGGAAATCTTATTCCTTTGCCAGAGAGTGCCCTTTCCCCCCGACAGGGGGGACCGGATCACCACCTACCACGTCCTGAAGATGCTCCGGGGCATGGGGCGCGTCCGGGTGGGCTGCTTCTTGGAAAACCCCAGGGACCGGGAAGGAGTGAAGGCCCTGGAGAAGATGGGGCTCCAGGTGGAGGCCGTCCCGCTCCATCCCAGGCTGAAACGCTTCCTCTCCCTGGCTTGGCTTCCCACCCGGATCCCCTTGACCCTTCCCTATTTCCACTCCGGGCGGCTGGAGGAAGCCGTGCGCCGCTGGTGCGCCCAGGGCCTGGACCTGGGCTTCGCCTACAGCTCCTCCATGGGCCAGTATCTCCTGGGCAGGCCCATTGCTTTGAAGGTCATGCAATTTGCCGAACTGGACTCCGACAAGTGGCGCCAGCTCTCCAGGGAGACCTCCTTCCCCCGGTCCTGGATCTTCAAGAGGGAGGCGGAACTCCTGGAGCGGTTCGAGCGGAGTCTCGCCGGGGCGGTGGATCTCTCCCTCGTCGTCTCCCCCCTGGAAAAGACCCTCTTCCAGGAGCGGATTCCGGGCGTGGAACCCTTGATCGTGGAAAACGGGGTGGACTCCGAGTATTTCCGTCCCCGCCCCGGGAGTCCTAGGGAAGAGGCGGTGATCTTTACGGGCGTGATGAACTACGACCCCAATGTCCAGGGAGTGCTCCGTTTCGCCCGCCAGGTCTGGCCCCTGGTCCGGAAGGCCCGCCCAAAGGCGCGCTTCTTCGTGGTCGGATCCGACCCGGTCCGCTCCATCCAGGCCCTCCACGGCAAAGAAGGGATCCACGTGACCGGCCGGGTCCCCGACACCCGGCCCTGGTTCGACCGGGCCCGGGTAGCCGTGGCCCCCCTCTGGGTGGCCCGGGGGATCCAGAACAAGGTTCTGGAAGCCATGGCCATGGCCCTGCCCGTGGTGGCCACGCCCGCCGCCTTCGGCGGGATCGACGCCACGCCCGGGAAACACCTGCTCCTGGCCGAGGAGCCCGGGGACTTCGCCCGGGCCGTGGTGGAACTCCTGGAGGAGCCAGGGAAGGCCGAAACTCTGGGTCGAGCCGCCCGGGCCAGGGTAAAGGAGCGCTACAGCTGGAAGACCATCCTGGAAGGGTTGGAAAGGATCCTCCGGGAGAAGATGGGAGCTACTTCCCCAGGCCCCGCCAACCCAGCTCCAGGAGCTTCCACTCCAGGACCCGGGCCAGGAGGAGGTGGCCCTCCGGGGTGAGATGCCCCGAGCGCGGGTAGAAGAGGACCTTGCCCGAGGCGGCGGCCTGCCGGAAGAAGCCCAGGGGATCCACGGCCTCCACGTCGGCCAGGCGGGCCGCTTCCAGGAAACGCGAAGTGGGCCCGTCCACGTTCCACTCCTTCAAGGTGAGGCCGAACCGGTCCAGCAGGGCGTGGGTCTCCTCGCCCCTTACCTGGGAGCGGTGAGGAATGGGGAAGGCCAGAAGGAGCCCGCCCCTTTTCTCCACGGCCCGCTTCAAGCCCGCCAGGAGGGCTTCCACCCTCTTCCATCCCTGCAGGATCTCCCCGGGAGGCCGGAACAGGAAGGAGGCCAAAGGCCCCGGGACTTCCTTGCCTCCAGCCTGAAGGAGGGGGGCCGCCGGGGCGGCCAGGAGGTCCAGGAGAAGGGACTTGCGCCAGAAGGGTCTCTTCCAGTCGGAGGGCCGCCCGGAAAACCTGGGGAGCAGCCTGGGGCCCCCGGCGCCGGGGAGGAAGTCCACGATGGGTTTCGGGATTCCGTAATAATCCCTTCGGGTCACCCAGAAGGCGTCTTCCGCCCGGAAGGCCAGGAGCACCAGTTCCGCCCGGAGATAGGCCCCCCTGTAGAGGAACCAGAGGTATTCCTGGCCGGTCGAGTAGCCCTCCACCCCCCCGGGCAGGGCCAAGGCCCGGCACCCCCTTCCGCCCAGCACCGGGGGCCGGGGGGAGGGGATGGCCGTGTTGCTCCCCCCCCGAAAC